>CAJUIO010000018.1 GCA_910586025.1 uncultured Lachnospiraceae bacterium | reverse complement strand
GAAGTATGCGTGAGGATGCGAAAACTATCATTCAAAGGACAATAACAGACGTTCTCCCGGACCGGGCTGTCCGGGAGGCCCTGAAGGACATGAGGCTGTCCGGGAGGGTGTACGTGGTGGCCGTGGGAAAGGCCGCATGGGTCATGGCGCGGGCCGCGGCCGGGCATCTCGCCCACCGGCTGGAGAAAGGCGTCATCCTCACGAAATACGGACATTCCAGGGGGGAGCTGGAGGGGTTCGAGATCATCGAGGCGGGCCACCCCACGCCGGACGACAACTCGGTAAGGGGGGCCAGGGCGGCCATCAGGCTGGCGGGGGAGGCGTCCCCCGGTGACACGGTGCTGCTGCTTCTGTCCGGAGGGGGCTCCTCCCTGATGGAGCTGCCTGCGGACGGCCTGTCCCTGGAGGACATCCGGGAGGTCACGAGGCAGCTCCTGCACTGCGGGGCCGGGATCACGGAGATCAACGTGCTGCGCAAAAGGCTCTCGGCGGTGAAGGGGGGAAAGTTCGCGCGGCATCTGGGGCACGCGAGGGCCTTTTCCGTGATCCTGTCCGACATTGTCGGGGGAGGCGGGGAGATGGTCGCCTCCGGCCTCACCTATCCGGACGGGTCCACGGCGGAGGACGCGCGGCGGATAGTGGAGACGTACGGGCTGAGGCTGGACGAGAGGGTGGAGAGGGCGCTGTATTCGGACCCGCCCTTCCTGGAGGCGGGCGTGGAAAACCACGTGGTGGGGAGCGTGGGGGAGCTGTGCAGGGCGGCTGCGGCGCACGCCGGGGAGCTGGGCTACACGCCCCACATCCTCACGTCGACGCTGCAGTGCGAGGCCAGGGAGGCGGGGAGGTGGATCGCCTCGCTGGCGGGGCCGGGGTACCGGAAGCCCTACGCGCTGATTGCGGGCGGGGAGACGGTGGTGAAGGTGACGGGGGAGGGAATGGGCGGAAGGAACCAGGAGCTGGCCCTGGCGGCGGCGGAGGTGCTCTCGGGCCGGGAGGACGTGCTCCTGTTTTCGCTGGGCTCGGACGGGACGGACGGGCCAACGGACGCGGCAGGCGGAATGGTGGACGGAAGGACGGCGCGGCTCCTGAGGCAGAAGGGGATCGACATCGGGGAGATCCTGCGCAACAACGACTCCTACCACGCCCTGGCGGCGGTGGACGGGCTGATCATGACGGGGGCCACCGGCACGAACGTGAACGACGTGACCGTGCTGCTGTGCCGGTAGAAAAACGATTAACCTTTAAGGGGCGCTCTTCCATGACTCCGGTATTCGCTGGGAGAGCGGCCCGTGGATTTTTTGAAGTGCCGGTTAAAATTAGAAAGATTTCCATAGCCGCAGGCAAAGGCGATTTCGGATATTTTTTTCTCCGTGGAGGAGAGGGCCTCGCAGGCCGCATTGATGCGAAGCTGGCTGAGATATTCGATGGAGCCAAGGCCTACGGCTTTTTTAAAACAGCTCATGAAGTAGCTCTGGCTAAGGTGGGTGAGAGCCGCAAGCTGAGAGACGGTAATATTTTTATGAAAGTTTTTCATCATATACTCCAGGGCGGGACGGATGCATTCTCCATAGTCTGCATCCGTTTCTTTTTGGCATAAAGCTTCCTCATCCGTTTCCAGAAGCCAGAAAAGGCGCAGAAGCTCGCTCTTTAACAGGAGCTCCGGAAAAGGGACGTGATCCGTGACACAGGAAAAAATCTGCTTTGCACAGGCTTCTAAACGGGCATGATTTTTAAGACGGGCGGAAAGATGCGGGGTAATCCTCCGGGTGCCGCTAATCAGAGGGAGGATATATTCCATGGTACAGCGGTCGTGCACATTCATCCCCAGGATGGCCGGACTGAACACGAGGGCATAGTAGTAAAGCCCGCTGCCCTGACGGGGATAGGCGGCATGGAGCATATTGGGAGGGAGAATGAGAAGATCTCCCCTGGAGGCGGTAAACAGCCCTCCGCCGCAGGTAAACTCGCCCGTTCCCTCCACTACGTAATTGAGTTCAAATTCGCTGTGCCAGTGCATGGGAACATTCATGAAGGAGTGTGGGAGACTGCATTCGTAAAAGCTGTAAGGAATATAGACGGTGCTGTGCTGGCGTTTTTCCTGTGTTTCTTTGCCCGGTAATATCATGCTGCCTCCTAAAAAGTAGAATAGTATCAGTTTTTGAGAGTATATCAGTTGCCTTTCTGGTTCTTCTGATAGTATTATACTGATTAAAGAGCGGTTTCGCAAGAAGCCTTATAGTGTTCAGAGAGTTTTTAGATCAGGAGGATGAAGATGAGATTTGAAAAGGACAAGAGTGCGTTAGTGTTTTTCCATAAAGGGGAGCGGGTGCGGATCGAACCCTGGGGAAAGAACTCCTTTCGAGTGCGTGCCTGTATGCTTCCGGAGTTTTCCGGCAATGACTGGGCTCTGACACAGGAAACGGGGGAGGAGCGGACACAGATAACCGTGGAGGAGGTGGACCACTGGGTCGGAGACGGCAGCCTGGATAAGAGAGAGCGGGCGACGATCATAAACGGCCGTCTGAAGGCAGTGGTAAACCATGCGGGCGTGATTTCCTTTTACAGGGACGATAAGCTGATCCTGCGGGAATATTACCGCTTATATGACGGAACCATTTCCCGGGAGAGCCGCTGTCTGAAGCTGGTGAACCGGCAATGGAAGGGTGTTATCGGGGGAACAGAGTATACCCTGAATGTGAAGTTTGAGAGCAATAAGGGGGAAAAGCTTTTCGGAATGGGCCAGTACCAGCAGGACTGCATGAATCTGAAGGGCTGCGTATTGGAGCTTGCCCACCGCAATTCCCAGATTTCCGTTCCCTTTGCCGTATCTTCTCTGGGATATGGGTTTTTGTGGAACAATCCGGCGGTGGGGAGAGTGACCTTCGCACAGAACTACTACGAGTGGATCGCCAGGTCTACCAGAGAGATGGATTACTGGATCACTGCGGGAGAGACGCCAAAAGAAATTCTCGAGAATTATACGGCTGTGACCGGGCGTGCGGATATGTTTCCGGAGGAGCTTATGGGCCTTTGGCAGTGCAAGCTGCGCTACCGCACCCAGGATGAGGTGCTCACGGTAGCCAGACAGTATCAAAAGGAAGGCATTAAGATTGACCAGATCGTGATTGACTTCTTCCACTGGACCCTGCAGGGGGACTGGAAATTTGATAAAAAGTACTGGCCGGATCCCAAGGCCATGGTGGATGAGCTCCACTCCATGGGAATCAGAGTCATTGTTTCCGTATGGCCTTCTGTGGACCGCAAATCGGAGAATTTCGGCCCTATGATGGAACGGGGACTGCTCATGAGAACCGAGAGGGGAGCGGCGCAGACCTATGATTTCCAGGGGGACTGCGTGGAGATCGACCCTTTCAATCCCGAGACCAGGAAATACGTGTGGGAGATCTGCAGGAAGAACTACTATGATTATGGCATTGACGCCTTCTGGCTGGACAATTCCGAGCCGGATCTGGGCGAGTATGATTTTGAAAATTACCGATATTATGGAGGCCCGGCGCTTTCCGTAAGCAATCTTTATCCCCAGATGTTCAGCCGTACCTTTTATGATGAGATGAGAGGGGAGGGGAAGAAGCCTGTGGTAAACCTGCTGCGCTGCGGGTGGGCCGGATCCCAGAAGTATGGAAATGTGATCTGGTCCGGGGACGTTCCCAGTACCTTTGAGGCCTTTGCGGACCAGCTGCAGTGCGGCCTGAATATGGGACTTGCGGGAATTCCCTGGTGGACCACGGATATCGGCGGATTCATGACGGATGATGTGAACGACCCGGATTTCCGGCAGCTGCTGATCCGCTGGTATCAGTTTGCGGTCTATTCACCGGTGCTTCGGATGCATGGAGACAGAGGACCGTACAATATCCCTCCGCTTGATGAGAGAGACTGGGGCGGCGGATATCTGCATACAGGACAGCCCAATGAGCTTTGGAGCTATGGGGAGGAAAATTACGCAATTATGCGCAATTATTACAATATTCGTATTTCCATGCATGATTACATCAAATCTCTTTTTGAGGAGGCTCATGAGAACGGATCCCCACTGCTTCGGGCCATGTTCTATGAGTTCCCGGAGGATGAGAAATGCTGGGAGCTGCAGGATCAGTATATGTTCGGCAGCAGGTATCTGGCAGCGCCGATCTTTGAACTGAATCAGTTTGAGAGGCAGGTTTACCTGCCGAAGGGACAGTGGAAGCTGACCTCCACGGGAGAGGTTTTTGAGGGAGGCCGCACTGTAAAGGCAGCCGCCCCCATTGAGTATATGCCGGTATTTGAGAAACTGTCTTAAGTAGAGGAGGGCAGGATCAACTCGATTCCTCTGATATGGGAGAGAAGTCCGTGATCGTTGTAAAGACGGATCCGGTTCTCTCCCTTTTTGAGTGTTATAAGAACCTCTTTTTCTCCGGGATTTTCCCAGGTGGGAAATTCCCATCCGCTGGTGTTGTGAAGATAGGTGTGAACCGGTTCCTCCTGGTTGGCCTGGATGGAGATATCTCTGTTATCTCCGGCGGCATAGAGGATACGCAGTACATACCTTCCGGACTCCGGCACCCTTACGTCATCAAACACAAGCTCGGCATCTCTTCCGAGATGAACAGCGGTCGGGACACCGTCGTCTGCGGCGATAATTTCCCCGCCGCCTTTCAGACAGCCCTCCTTCACGTCATAGTGGATGGCAGGGAAGGGATCGTTGTCAACGAGCTTCAGCTTCCAGATGGCGGGAGCCTTCCCGGAAATACGCTTCAGCCTGATTTTGAACGGGCCTTCTTCTATGGGAATAATCAGGTTGTGAGTGATAAAGGTGCGGATCGCTCCGCTGGCGGGCATATCCGCCGCCGTGGTATAGCCGTTGCAGCAAAGCTCCATTTTCCAGGGACTTTCGGCGGCATAGAACAGGCGAAGGGTATAGTGCTTTTTCTGCGCTGCGCTGCCTGAAAACTCCGCCTCGCCGTTCAGCGCAAAGCCCGAGGTCTCCTCATCCCAGTCCACCCTCTCGCTGCCCTTTGTCAGCACTGCGTCTTTTCCGGGATATTCCGTATAGCGGCTGCTCATATAACCGCTGCAGATACCGGACTTTAAGGGCTCCAGCTTTCTGGTAATATAGATGCCGGCACCGCCGTCCTTAAGAAGAACCAGTGAAAGCACATCGCAGGCTCTTACCTCTTTCCGGGTAACGGAAATCATCTCTCCCTTTGCGCTGTCCTCATAAATTTCCGCCTCATAGATACCCTCACCCAGGAAGTCAAGGGAGAGGTTCACCTTTTTCTTGGGGGAGGTGATCACGCCGATGAGCCATTCCGTATCGGTGTAGCGCAGGATTGCCGCATGATCCCCGGGATATCCGGAGAGCACCTTTACGCCCTTGTAATGGCTTTTGGTGCGGCGCAGGAAGTCCGTGCCCTTCCATCCTTCCATGAAGCGCAGGGCAAGGGCGTAATTGGTAACGCCGGAGTCGAAAACCACGGGCAGGGCCAGCTGGTGCCCCATTGTGGTGTTTTTGTTCGCCATATTGGAAAATGCGGTTGGAGTATAGTCCATGGGGCCCGCCACATTTCTGGTGAAAGGGACGGTGCAGTTATGGACAGAATCGGGAAGATTACTCCACTGGTAATGTTCCATTCCCATGATCCCTTCCGCTGTCATAAAATTGGGCCAGGTTCTTCCCTCTCCCATGGGCTTTACGGAGCCGTGGAAATTGATCATCAGCTTATGGCGGATCATGAGATCGGCCATCATGTGGTACTGCCACATGGTATGCTGGGAATCATTCTCAAAGAAGTCTATTTTCAGGCCATCCACTCCCCAGCCTGCCCAGAGAGGAATCAGCTCCTTTGCCTTTTCCCTGGTATCGAGGCGCTGCATGGGAGTCCAGATCCAGATCTGAATGCCTTTTTTGTGGGCATAATCGCATAGATCCTTTACCCAGCAGGCATCCCAGCCGCAGTCCAGGGTGAGGGCCTCAAAGCCGTAGGCGGCAGCCATGTCCACATAATCCCTGGATTCCAGATAGAGCTGCGCGCCGTTCATATCCTGCCACCAGGACCACAGAGCCCGGCCCGGGCGGATCCATGAGATATCCTCTATGACGGATGGCGGATTCAGATTATAGTTTACGGTTGAGTTCACCAGCTCGTTCAGGTCATCGGCGATCACGGCGTATCTCCACGGCGAGCGGAAGGGAAGCGGGGATCTGAGTGGATTCCCCTTTTCCTCCGGAGCAAAGCCTATGGTCATACAGCGGCTTTCGCTTCCGATCAGATGGCAGGAACAGTAGCTCCCGTCTGTGTTGATCACGTTCGCCTCGTTCAGCATAAGCCAGCTGCCGGCCTCCTGTGAGAAGAACAGGGAGGGCATTCCAAAGGGCTGCTGTTCCATGCTCTTATCCCAGCTTCTGGAATTGTAAGGCCCTTCATAGGTGGAAACCAGATCCTGAAGCCACATTTTATCGTATCTTTCGGAAATCCGGAACTGCGTCGCCTCCGCCTGAACCAAAAGAGTGTCAGAGCCGGTACGGTTGATCTCATAGCGGAACGCCATTCCGTTGTCAAAGGCCCGGAGTCTTAAGACAAACTCGCATGCATGAGCGTCAAAATAAAGGGAAAGCTCGTTTGCATGATTCGTATAGATTTCCTTCTTTCCTGCGGGGATGGAATATTCCTCCCGGATGGAGTCGGTTTCTTCCTTTTGAAAGGAAAGACCCTTCACAAAGTCTCCCAGATCGGTTCTGATACCCAGAAGGCTCTCTTCGAGAACAGTCTTACCGCATTTGGCCGCAGAGTAATGCAGCGAACCGTCAGATTGCTGTGCAATCGTGATTTTGATTTCCCTGTCGGGTGAATATAAATTCCACATATGTTTTTCTCCTCCTTATCCTTTTACGCTGCCCATGACAATACCTGCGGTGAAATATTTCTGCAGAAAGGGATAGATCATAAGCACGGGAACCGCCGCCAGGAAAATCTGGGACGCTTTACCGGTCCGGTCGGAAATCATCCCGATCTGCCGGATATCTCTCAGGGATTCCAGGGCCATCAGGTTGGCGGATACCACCTGGGTCTGCAGGTAGGTCTGCAGAGGGTAGTGATCCGGGGAATTGAGGTAAATCAGGCCGTCAAACCAGGAATTCCAGTGATTTACAATGACAAACAGTGTCACAGTGGCGAGCACGGGCTTGGAAACCGGAAGAATGATCCGCACAAGCACCTGCCAGTGTGTGGCCCCGTCCACGTAGGCCGCCTCCTCCAGCTCCTTTGGAAGGGAACGGAAGAAATTCATCAGCAGTATGGTGTTAAACACATTGACGGTGTAGGGCAGTACCAGCGCCCAGATGCTGTCGATCAGACCGGTGTTGCGGACCACGATGTAGGTGGGGATCAGGCCGCCGCCGATCAGCATGGGCACCACGAACATCCAGATATAATATTTTCTCGCAGGAAACTCATGATCCTGTCTGGAAAGCGGGAAGGCCGCCAGTACGCAGATAATCATGCTGAAGGGCACCGCGATCAGAATCCTCTTAAGGGACACCATGAGGGATTTCCAGAACTCCGGTTTGTCAGCCATATACTTGTAGGAATCCAGAGTGAAGTCCACCGGAAACAGTCCCACGTCCCCGGCCGCAACCGCACTGCTTGAGCTGAAGGAGATTGCCAGCTGGTTGATCATGGGCAGCAGGCAGGTCAGTGCAAGCAGGGTCAGGAAGGTATAGTTAAATATGGTAAATATTTTCATTCCGAGAGATTTTTTATGCATGTTTACACCGTCCTTTCAGAATACCCGGTAATCGGTATATTTGTAGGCAAGGGCATAGGAAATTCCGAGCATGGCAAAGGAAATGACCGATTTAAACAGCCCGATAGCCGTTGCCACGCCATACTGGGCATCCAGCATACCGATGCGGTAAACCAGAGTGTCCAGAATATCTCCGGTGCTGTAGACCTGGGGACTGTACATATTGAAAATCTGGTCAAACCCTGCGTTAAAGATATTTCCCATGGCAAGAATGGACATCAGCAGTACAATGGGGAGGATGCCGGGCAGAGTGACATGGAGGGTCTGCTTCCAGCGGTTCGCCCCGTCCATTACGGCCGCCTCGTACAGGCTGGGGTCAATTCCGGTCAGTGCCGCCAGATATACGATGGTTCCGTAGCCGAATTCCTTCCAAGTGTCCGTCAGAACCATTGTGTAGGGAAACCATTTGGGATCTCCCAGGAAAAAGACGGGCTCCAGGCCCATGGCGGTGAAGGCCTTTCCGATCACGCCGCTCGAGGGAGAGAGGACATCCACAAACACGCCTGCCAGAATAACCCAGCTCAGGAAATGGGGAAAATAGATCATGGTCTGTATGGTCCTCTTGAATTTCATCTTTCGGATTTCATTCAGAAGAAGAGCGACAATAACGGGAATTACGACTCCCATAATGATTTTGAGAACCGCGATATAAAAGGTATTCCAGATTACCTGGTAGATGTCCGGAAGATTAAACACATATTCAAAGTTTTTCAGTCCCACCCACTTGGAACGGAAAAAGCCCTTTGAGGGATTGAATTTTTGAAAAGCCATGACGTTTCCCACCAGAGGGATATAATTATAGACCAACAATAAGATCAGGGCCGGCAGCAGCATGAGATGCAGCGACCAGTTCTTAAGCCTTCTTTTACTTTTTTTCATGACAGCCTCCTTGTCAAAAAGCGGGGGAAGAAATTTTCCTCCCCCGCATACCCTAACTTCAGTTACCGTGCCGCATACCAGTCGTTGACTTCCTGAGTGATTTCTTCTCCGCCCAGTTTATTCCAGTTGATAACAAACTCGTCAAATTTATCCATATTGCCTTCCAGAATAATGCTTGTATAGTCCTGAAGCTGTTGCTTTTTCAGAGTCGGGAGCTTCTCTGTCATGGTTTCTGTGGGTGCCGCATAATAAGCGTCGTTTACCACATTGCCGGGAGTCCAGTATTCGTCAAACATGACGCTGAGGGAACCGTTAGGACCAAACATTTTCAGCTGATGCCAGTTATTGTTGGTGTGATCCCCGTCCAGACTCTTTACAGCCATCTCGTAATAGCCCAGCTCCTCATCATTGAGGGTATCTGTCTGCGCTTCTCCGTTAATGACCGCGCTAACCTTCTGAGCCGCCGTAAAATTCTTCATAGGAGGCTCGAGAGCCACTGCCGGGTACTGATAAACACCAAAGCCCTCCGGCGTAATATTAAATACAGTAGGCTCCGCGGTTTCGCCATAGCTCTTTTCCAGCTGCAGATTCAGCATCCGCACAACCGCATCCGGGTTTTCACATTCCGCACTGATTACATAGAAATCGGTGGTGCTTGCGGAGAGCTGTGCCTTAGCCGGAGTTCCGGCGTTTAATGCGGGAATTGCGACGGGAATCCATTCAAAGGTGGGATCGTTGATCTTTGCGTCATTAATCCATGCCATATTCCAGAAATCACCGAACATCATGCCAAAGCGTCCTGCGCTTACGTCCTCATTCACCTTGTTGGAATCCTTGACACCGAATTCCGGGTCGAGCTGGCCCGCATTGTACATTTCGTTCAGAGCCGTGAGAGCTTCCTTGACCTCGGGCTGTACGCCTCCCCATACGACTCCGCCGTCCTTCTCGATCCAGCAGGAGGGATAAGCGTTGTAAGCGTTGAAAAATCCTGTAAGATCCGCATAGCCGCTGCCGTAGAGATCCTTGTATACTGCAAGGCCGTAAGTGTCGTCAGCACCGTTTCCGTCGGGATCCTGGGTGGTGAAGGCCTCTGCGAGGTTTCTCATGTCCTCCACTGTTTTGGGAGGCTCCATTCCCAGCTTTTCCAGCCAGTCTGTGCGGACCCAGAGAACCTTTGCGGTGAGCAGAGGAGAACCGATCTTGGGAATCGCATAGAGTCTTCCTCCGAAGGTTGCCGCCTGCAGGGCGATGCCTCCGTCAGAATTCAGTACCTCCTCGGTGTAGGGAGCGAGATTTTCGCTCATTACATCCGTGATATCCATAATCTGCTCATTGTCGTACATCATTTTCAGCTGGGAAGAATTTACCTGCATGACATCCGGAATGTCGTTTGAGGTTATGGCGATGTTCACCTTCTGGGCATACTGCTCACTGTTGGTGGACCAGTTCCAGTTGAGCTTGATATTCAGGGTCTCTTCCAGATAACGTGTCCATGCATTGTCTTCCAGGGAATCGCCTTCGGGGAATTCCAGAACACCGGATCCGAGATTCTTCACGGAGCTGATTTCCACTGTTTCCTCATAAGGAGTAAATACCCTGTCGCCGGAAGCCGCACCGGAATCTGCGGATTCTGCGGTATCTGTAGACTCTGTGGATTCGGTCGCTTCCGTTTCCGTTTTCTCGGTGCCGCTTTCAGATTCCTTTGCCGGAGAGGCAGGTGTGTCTGCGTTATCCTTGGCACCGCAGCCCAGAACGGAAATGCTCATTATCGTTATGGCTGTGGCTAATGCAGTAATTTTCCATGTCTTTTTCATGAAATACCTCCTTAAAATATTAGTGTACTTTTATACTAATATTGTAGAATCAATCAATATTTTTGTATATATTTCAAATTTTTCCTTTCTTGTTATATTTTTACCTTGTTCAATATTTCTTTCAGACATGGGTTTTGGAATTCGATATTTATATTTCCTGCAGAAGAATGGCATCACATCCGTCCGCATTCCAGGAAAGCGTGCCGTCCTTATCCTGCCAGACTTCTCCGCTCCACAATTCCCGATAGCTTACGCCCGGTTTAAGCCCGGCCCTGCGGCAGTCAAGCTCAACCCGTTCCGTCTGCTTCTTCCAGTGGAAAAGCGCCACACACTGCCTGCCATGAATCACCGCCGTAAAGGCGTGGCAGGCGGAAGCGTCTGCGGCTTCCACGGGACGGAAGGATACGGCGGAAGCGGCGATTTGGTTGATCTGCCTGTTGCATGCAAAGCTCCGGGTTCTTTCTCTTGCCTGGGGACGCTCATAGTCGTCGCTGAGCATCATGACTGTTCCGGCGATGGCGGAGGCGGTATATCTGGCTCTTGCCTCTCCCGGAGTGCTGTCTCTTTCCATGCCGAAGCTCTTGAGCAGACAGATGTGATCCGGATCGTTGTAGTGATACAGGCGGCCGCTCTGCCACCATGCGTAGGTCTGGGCATTCAGCACATACTCCACGTCCTCGTTGGTTCCGAAAGCGTCGCAGGAGAATCTTCTGGCATGGCCGCGGCCGTTAGGGAACAGAGGGGCAATAGACAGGCTGATGAAAAAGGGTCTTCCTGCTGCCTGTTCGTTCAGACGGTTGTCAAGAAACTGATAGCCGAGTGAAATCGCCTGTCTTCCCGTCCGGACCAATTTATTATAATGGCAGCCCTCCATGCCTCCGTGAGACATGAAATCCACCTTTATGTAGTCAAAGCTCCACCTCACAAAGCGCTCCAGCTTCCACGCCGTGTATTGCTGCCAGAGAGGATGGGTCACATCGTAGGGAATGGCTCCGTCCACCCGGGGAAGCGGGTTTCCACAGGGATCCTTCAGAAGAATTTCCTGAAAGCAGTGGCCGGGAACGCCGGGAATCTGCTCTTTGTCATCCTTTCCGAAGAAAGCAAAGGGCGCATCATAAATTCCAGCCCGCTGTCCGTTTTCGTGCAGCTCGCCGACCAGCCGGATCAGCTGTTCCTCCGGGATTACATTCCAGCCCGCATCCAGATTCACGTAGGTGCGTTCCTGATTCTGGTAGCCGAGCGGCTGCAATTCCTCCCGCAAAAATCTGCCCGTCTCCTGATATCTGTCCGCATTTAAACGGAAGGCCAGCCCGGCCCAGCTGTTAAATCCAAAGGGAACCCCTTCTTTCCATTCCATGGGCTGCGTTTTGTCTGCGATCAGATCCCCGTACTGTTCCAGGAGAGCCCGGTAATCCTTTCCGTAGAGGATATAGAACCGGGAGGAAGCCACCTCCTTCCCCGGGACGCTTCCATGGGAAAGGCTGTCGTGGGTTCCCTCGTCCGCAATGCCGCTTACCACATCCAGGGTTCTGGCATCTGTGGCGGAACAGACGACGGCATTTTTCCATATATCGAAATCCGCCGCTCCCACTAAGAGCCCTTCCCTGTCGTCATCCATAAACAGCACGGTCAGGTCGTAGCTTTTCCTCCCGGCCCTCAGGGGCTGTGCCTCGTAGCGCAGCCACATGGTATTGTCGTAGGGCACCAGAAGCATTTTGGTCCATATGCTTTTCCAGAGCCTTAAGGGATTATCCTTTCCCGCCTGAATCACCAGAGGGGTGATGCGGCAGGTTTCCACCTCGTTTCCGTTTTCCTCGGAGAGAACCGCATACGCTGCGGGCGTACCTTTTTCATCGATTTCCAGATGCTCTGAGAGAATCAGCCCGTTGTCCGCCTGATAGACAAGGATAAGGCCGCCGTCTTTGTTTTGTGTCTTTTCCACAAGACTGGCCGTTCTGCTGTCTATGATCCTTCCGTCCGTGTGGCTGGCTGCGGCATGGGCCGCAAGAATGAGGGTGCCGTTCCATTTTAATTCAAACAGACCCTCTCCTCCATGACCCCATTGGTAACTCGCTTTTACTTCCATTTCTCCCTTTTGCATAAAAATTGCTCCTTTCTGTTCGGTTTCTTATTTATTGTATAATTCCTTCCTCATCCCGGAATTCCCTGGGCGTGACCTTCATGCTTTTCTTGAACACCCGGGAAAAATTGGCGGCGGTCTCGTAACCTACCATCTGCGCAATCTCACTGATCCTAAAGGACGTGGTCCGCAGGAGGTGGCAGGCGGTCTCCATTCTGATTTCCAGAATCGCCTCTGTCAGGTTTTTTCCGGTAAGCTCCTTGAACCTGCGGGACAGATAGGAGGGATTCAAATGCAGCTTTTCCGACAGGGTGCACAGGGACAGATCGCCGTCGATGTGCTCTGTCATGTAGGTCATGAGACGGTTGATAAAGGATTTTTCCAGATCCGCCTCGTTCTGCCCGTCCGAGCCTTCATCCCCGCCTTTAAAATATTCCACCCCTGCCAGGGCAATGCTGGAATCCGGCCTCAAAAGACTGGATGCAATATATTTCAGCTCCTCAAAGGGCTGCGAGAGCTGATCCCAGAAAACGGGTTTTTCCTGGAAGACAAAGGAGATGGAGACTGCGAGAGTCTGTGTGATGGCACGGCACACGCTCTCTGCCATTCCCTTTATCACTGCCTGAGCATGGCGGAAGGCCTCGGCTTCCTGCTTTGGAGGCTGCAGAACCCATATGGCGGTCTGCCTGTTCATCCAGGCGGCTTCGCTTCTTACCGCATAGGAAACCTTTTCCTGAAGGATAAGGCTTATGGCAAGAAACAGTTCATCGGTCAGCTCCTGGCTGCAATGTCCGGCCAGCAGCATAACCGGCTGATTCAGGTTTAAGGTAATGTTGAGTTTCTTGAAGGCGCGTTCCGTGTGGCTTGTGGGCCTTATCTGACCGTATATCTGTGTCTGGATTAAATTTCTGCGCAGAATTGCCTTATAGAGGTCGGCCTCCTCCCTGGCTCTTGAAAGAGTATCCTGCATATCGGCATCGCAGTCGATAGATCGGATGCAGTCTCCAATAGCGTTAAGAAGGATTTCGTCTCCCTCGCTTTTTAAAATATAGTGCGTCACCTTTTGCTCGATGGCCTGTCTTGCATATTGAAATTCATCGTAGCCTGTCTGGAAGATCACGTGACACAGAGGCCATCTCTGGCGGATGCTCTCCGCAAGGGAAATCCCGTTCATCCCCGGCATGCAGATATCGGATATCACGATGTCAAACTGGTACTTTCCAAGGAGAAGCAGGGCTTCCGCTCCGGAATAAGCCTTATAGACATCCAGCTCATACCGCTTTGTCCCCTCAAGCATACTGGCAAGGCTGTCCGTAATCATCTCTTCATCATCTACTATCAGTACTCTGTACATAGCTCCTGTCCTTTTCTTTGCCGTCTGCGGGGAGGATCAGGCTGCTGGTGGTGCCCTGCCCCTGCTCTGAGCTGATTTCAAGCCCGAATTCATCCCCAAACTTTATTTTCAGTCTCCGGTTAATGTTGCACAGGCCGTCCTCGATCATCTCGCCGGTATAGAGAAAGCTTTCCCTGAGCTCCCTGAGCTCCTCTCTGGTCATTCCCGAGCCGTTGTCCTGCACGTTTATCACCAGCCTTTCTCCCTGACGCTCATACCAGATCCGCACAACGCCGCCCTTTTCCACATTGCTCAGTCCGTGCTCAAAGGCGTTCTCAAGGAGCGGATGCAGAATCAGACGGGGTACCAGAATTTTCTCGTATTCCGCAGGCAGCTCTTCAAACTCCACGGTAAGCCGCCTTCGGAATCGTATGGCCTGGATCTGGGCATAACGCCTTGCGTGCTCAACATCCAGCTTAAGCTCCACGTCGCTCTGTGCGCTCTTGGTAATATACCGGTAATACTCGGACAGATAGGAGGAGAGCTCCACCATGCTCTCGCAGTCCTCGTCCTTTGCCATCCGGTAAAGGGTAAAAAAGCTGTTATACAGAAAATGCGGATTGATCTGGGACTGCAGATGCCGCAGCTCCGCCTGCTGGGTCAGCATTTTCTGCCGGTAATTGATTTCCATCTGATTCTGCAGTGATTCCGCCATCTTGTTAAAGGCCAGATACACGTAACCAAACTCGTCCTCTCTCTTTTCCCCGATTCTGACTCCCAGCTTTCCCTTTTCCATGCGTTCGAGATTTTCCACCAGTGTTTTGATAGGGCGGTCAATGGTGGCATGGAGGGAATAGACATAAAAAGCCATCATGGCGATCACCGTAAAAAGACAGACAAGGAAAATGTTCCTGTAAATATATAAATTCCGGTAAACGGTCTTGTTGGAGACATAGGCAAACAGATCCATATCCAGATAGGAGGAATTAATTTTCTGGACAGTATACTGCTGCCCGTCCTCCCGGTCCGTGATCTGAAAGAGCCGCTGCTTTTCCTCTATATTGAAATACTCCTGACTTATGTCCCGCCCTGCGGTCAGTGCATACTGACCGTTACAGTCTGTGAGGGCAACCCCGCTTTCTGAGTATTCGTTCAGGGAACTCAGCTCCCTTCTGAGAGTTGCCTCCGAAAGCCTGAGTATCAGGGTAAAGATATGGGAGCTGTCCTGGTTTGTGGTATTGTAGGGGTAGGAGACTCCCATATAGATATTACCATCCATATAGAATAGCACTGTCCTTTCAATACCTTTCTGAAACGCCGCAATCTCGTCTCTGCTTTCCCCTAGAAGCTCCACTCCCTTCACGGAAGAGATTTTCCGGTTCAGCTTTGGAATATAGACAAATACCTCATCAATATAGAGGGAGCTGTCATTGAGAATCTTAAGGCGGTCCTGGATATCCAGCAGTTTTTTTACCTTCTCGCTCTTTGTCATGACGGGAAACGCACCTATGGAATAGTACAAAATATCATCGTTGATGCATTCATACTGAAGCCTCTGAATTCTCTTGATTTCTTCCTCCAGGTTGTCAGCCATAAAGGATGCCCTGGTGTAGAGGGACAGGGACAGCTCCTCGGTCAGCATATTATAGCCTGCATGGTAAATTTGGAAATAGAGCAGGAATACAAGCGCCAGAGCAAATACCAGACCCAGAATCACCCGGCGGGAAAAGGATTTTTTCAACATGTCACGCCTCTTGTTCGATCAGAATCATACAGCTGTCGTAATCACCGGAAAGTCTGATTTCCAGACCAAAATTCATGAGGAAGGCTCCGCTTTTCCTGACGGATCCTCCGGGCAGACACACCTGATAGAGGCCATCGCCCTGGAGCCCTGCCGCCTTTATCCTCCAGCGGTTTTTCCCGAATCTGCTCTGGGTAAGGAAGGCAAAGATGACGCTCCGGCCGTCTTTTACATACTGCACGGCCCAAAAGCAGTTATCCTCATGATTTTTCAGGCGGTACAGATCTCCAAACTGTATGACGGGACGGATCCTCTTATAGACGGAGATCTGTTCCCGGATCAGAGCAAGCTCGGTCTCTTCCAGGCGGTTCAGATTATTGCCGATTCCCAGACTGCCGCACATGGCCGTATGAAGGGCAAAGCCGAGGGGGGCCTTTCTGGAAGTGGGCCCCTCCGGTACATCCGTTACCCAGGCGCGCATATATTTGGGCGGGTATAAAAGGCTGTAGCCGTTCTGGATGAAAAGCCGGTCAAAGGGATCCGTATTGTCGCTGGGCCAGTATTCATGGAAATATTGCATTGCGCCAAGGTCAACCCGCGCTCCCCCGGAGGCACAGGCTTCAAATTCCACATCAGGGTGACGTGTTCTGATTTCCTTTACTACCCTGTAAAAATTGTTCATGTGGCGCAGCCAGATCTGCTTTCCCGCCACTGTGCCATCGCCGCAGATTCCGGTTTCCGTGATGCTTCGGTTCATGTCCCACTTGATATAGGAAATTTCCTGCTGTGAGAGCAGCTTATCAAGAGTTTCTATCATAAAATCGGCCACATCCTCCCGGGTCAGGTCCAGCACATACTGATTGCGGCCCTGCAGGATCTTTCGGTTTTCAAAGCGGTATACCCAGTCGGGATGAGTGCGGTAAAGCTCGCTGTCCGGGTTGACCATCTCCGGTTCGATCCAGATTCCGAACCTCATACCAAGGCTCTTTACATGATTGACCAGCCGAGAGAGGCCGTCAGGAAATTTTCCGGAATCCACATACCAGTCTCCCAGTCCCTTTGTGTCGTCCTGCCTTGTGCCAAACCAGCCGTCGTCTACCACGAACAGCTCCACCCCAAGGGATGCCGCCTTTTCGGCAAGCTTCATCTGTTCCTCGCACTGAACGTCAAAATAGGTGGCATACCAGGAATTATACAGAACGGGAAGCTCCTTTCCCGCAAAGGGCCCGGGCATCAGGTAATTGCGCTCGAAGCGGTGCAGGCTTTGGGACATGGCTCCCAGTCCGCCGGCGGTATATCCGCAGTATACGGAGGGTGTGCTCAGGGTCTTTCCGGGATCCAGCTCCCAGGCAAAATCGGTGTCGCTCATACCGATCAGGACATTGGTGTACTCATAGGGTGTGGCCTCCGCCACCACCTTGAAGTTGCCGGAATAGGCCAGCAGTCCGAAATACACGTCGCCGGTCTCCTCAGTGGCATTCCGGTGCAGGATGAAGCAGGGATTTGCCACATGGCCGGTGTTGCCCCGGAGGCTTTCATATACTTTTTTTCCGGATGAGAGCGTATCCTCACTGCGCCGGAATTCCGCAGCCCAGCTCCCGTTGAAGTTGACGCTTCTGTAATCGGTTCCCGGAAGGCCGAACTGTGCGGAATGGATGCGCTCAAGCAGAATCGGCGAATCTCCCTTGTTTTGGATCTGAACCTGACGGCGGATGATATCCTCTTTCTCAAATATTTCGTAGATTAAGGTTACGCCGCAGGGATAAGAGCTGTCGTCAAGACGGATAGAGAGAGTGTTGTTCTCTGCCTTATAATCGGTTATCCTGTATCGGAAATCCTTTGTGCCGTCATGGTATTCCAGCTTCAAGGCCGTTTCCTTGTAGTGTCCGGCTCCGAAGGAGGAATATTCCTCCATGACCCGGTCCACATAAGGATGATAGCCGTTTTCTCTGTTCTCCTCCGGAAGACTTTCAAAATCTTCCTCGATTCCCGCAGGGCTTCCCCAGTAAACGTGACGCAGGATGCCCCGCCGGTCCCGCTCCATGACATACATGGTATGCTCCGTGCGCAGGATAAAAAGCTTTTCCTTCCATATAGTTATGCCCATTTCCATTCCTCCTATAAATTTTCACATATTTATCTTTAATTGTAAAACAATATATCCTGCAGATGCGATAAACAAATCATTCTTATCACTATATAAATCGTGCATATTTGACTTCCCTTTTCTGCCCGCAGGAAGTATGATAATTACATGCTGTAGGTCTGAAAGCTTCGCAATTATTTAGCATGGATTCGTGTGCCAAAAGCCCCGGCTGCGGAATGCGCCGCACAATGGAAGGCGTACAACTTTTTTGCGCAAACTGCCAGGCGCATTCCGTAGCCGGGGCTTTTGGCACACGAATCCTGATATGATGATAAAGGAAGGGAGGAGGATCATGCAGAAATACGATTATTTTCTGGCTCCGGAGCAGCTGACCTCCGACACGGATCTGATCATCCGCAATGTGGGTTTTTCCCAGTGTCCGCCAAACTATACCTACGGCTGGGACACCAGGGATTATTATCTGATTCACTATTGTCTCTCGGGGCACGGAATTTATTACGCCTTTGACAGGGAGTACAGGATAGGGCCCGGGGACGGCTTTCTCATCCTTCCGGGCAGCACCATCAAGCATCTCTCGGATCCAAGGGATCCCTGGAATCTGTGCTGGGTGGGCTTTCGGGGGGACCGCATACCGGATTACCTGCAAAAAGCGGGACTGGATCAGGAGCATCTGATTTTCCGCTATACCAGGGACAATCTGATGGAATCCTGTATTGAAAATATTTATGACAAGGCCAGGCGGCCGGATGTTTCCAGCCTGACGCTGACAGGCTATCTCTATCTGCTCCTGGGGGCCCTGGCGGATCAGACGGGGGAGGAACTGGACACGCCTGTCGCCCTGAACCATTTTGAGAAGGCTGTCCGGTATATCCGCCACAATATCCGCTCTCCCATTACCGTGGAGGAGCTTGCGGATCAGCATAATGTGGCGCCGTCCCAGCTCTACCGGTCCTTTATGAAGCATGCGGGCATGAGCCCCAAGCAGTATCTTGACCGGGAAAAGATGGACAAGGCCTGCGAGCTGATTCGGAAGACGGATCTGTCCATGCACGAAATTGCGGGCTATCTGGGCTATGAGTACGACACGCATTTCTATAAGACCTTCCGGCGCATAATGGGGATGAAGCCGTCGGAGTATGCCGCGGAGAAATAGCTGCCGTTCACTTGCAGTGTCAGTCTGCAGGCATCGGAGGGCAAAATACCTTTTGTCCCCGACATCTATCCAATTATGTATTAAAATATGTTAAAATAAGTTTCAGCAGGCTCAGGCAGGACAAAATACACGCAGAAGGGAAGTGGCGGCGGATGTTTCCGGTGATCGACAAAAACAGAACAGGAAAAAGATTAAAATATCTGATGCAGATGAAAGGGCTCACACCCCGGGATATCCAGAAATATCTGTCCCTTTCCTGTGTTCAGACGGTATACCGGTGGCTGGAAGGGATCAACGTGCCCACAATTGATAATCTATATGCCCAGGCCGGGCTTTTCCAGGTAAAGATCGACGAGATGGTGGTCGGCAGCAGGCAGCAGGATGCCGCACTGCCCGATGCCGGAAAGAGAAGAATGTACCTCTACTATATGCGGCTTTGCGGCAATTCATCCGGGGCGGCCTCGTGACTGAGCTGAGACGCATAATGCATTGAATTTTGAATTCAATGACAAATCCTTCCCGCTTATTTAAAATGGTAGATACCACAATAGTAGGGAGGAGGATTACGGATGAAAATAAGAACGGATTTTGTCACGAATTCAAGCAGCAGCAGTTTTATCATTGCCAGGAAAGCGCACCTGACGGAGAAGCAGAAGGAGGCGGTGGTCAGGTTTGTGGAGGAGAACATGTTTGGCGAAAGCGTGTTGACCGACAAGAAGGATGTGGACAGATTTATAGAGGAGAATTATCTGAGCGAGGACTATCGTGAGGAAATCTGCAAGGCGCTTGAGGAGGGAAAGGACATTTACCATGGCTGGGTCAGCTTTGAGGAGTGTGAGTATCATATGGCGGACCTGTATCATGACCTGTGGGATGCCATAGAGAAGGCCGATAAGGAGAATTTTACGGGTATCGACACCTCTCTTGATTATTAGAGGTGGCCGCTATGAGGAAAAGGGTGGACCATACAGGCAGATTTACTTCCGGATTTGATGAAAAGACAGGATTCTATTATCGGAGCGGTGTCATAAAGAACGGGCGGGACACCGGAGTGGATCCGTTTATGGCGGAATTTCCCGAGCTGATTGACGTGGGAATCATGGGACACTGTATTCATGGGATGAGCGGCAGATGTATGCTGTCAAAAATTCAGTGTTACCAGAACGGTCTGAACATCCAACAGCCCAATATGAGGCTGGATGATTTCAGAAGGATTGTGAAACAGTGTAAGGGCAAAACTTATCAGTTTGCACTGGGAGGAAGGGGGGATCCCGATCAGCATGAAAGCTTCAGGGAGATTCTGAGGCTGTGCCGTGATAACGAGATCGTGCCAAATTTCACTTCCTCAGGGTTCGGCTTCAATGAACATATTGCCGGAGTGTGCAGTGAATACTGCGGGGCTGTGGCAGTCAGCTGGTATCGCAGTCCGTATACGCTGAGAGCGGTAGAGCTGCTGCTGCAGGCGAAGGTAAAAACGAACATCCACTATGTGCTCAGCAATGATACCATCGGCGAGGCGGTCAGCAGACTGAAAAAGGATGATTTTCCCAGGGGTATCAATGCGGTAATCTTTCTGCTTCATAAGCCGGTCGGTCTTGGCGAGGAGAGAGGAGTCCTTTCCGGTGAGGACACAAGAGTGAAAAAGTTCTTTGACCTGGTGGAAAACAGAAAGCACTTTTTTAAAATAGGATTTGACTCCTGTACCATACCCGGCCTGCTCAATTTTACGAGGAAAATCAGTCTGAACAGTATTGATACCTGTGAGGGAGGCAGATGGTCGGCGTATATAACCCCGGATATGAAAATGCTGCCTTGCAGCTTTGACAGTGAGGAAATGCGCTGGTGCGTGGATCTGAGGACACACACGATAAAGGAGGCCTGGAACAGTCAGGCGTTTGAGGCATTTCGGAATATCTTAAGATCTGCCTGTCCGGAGTGCGGGGTAAGGGAGCACTGCATGGGAGGGTGTCCTATCAGGAAGGAGATCGTACTGTGCGGGGACAGGGAAGAATTTTCCGTTGAGGATCAGTAGTCCTTTTGACCCTGGCGGCTTTTCATTATATAATCACATCAGGAGGGCCGAAACAACCCGGCCTGCCGGAGAGGATGTGAGAGTTATTTGAGATATTATATAGCGGATCTGCATTTCTTCCATGAGGGAATGAACAAAAGCATGGACTGCAGGGGGTTTGCCGGTGTGGAAGAGATGAATGAGGCAATGATAGAAAAGTGGAATGCCAGGGTGAGGAAAAAGGATGAGGTGGTTATCATCGGCGACCTGTCTTTTGGAAGCGCGCAGGAGACGAATGAACTGGTCAGACGGCTGAAAGGAAAGCTGTATCTGATAAAGGGAAATCATGACCGGTTTGTGTGGAGCAAGGAGCTGGACGGGAGCCTCTTTCAGTGGATCAAGCCTTACGAGGAGCTGTCAGACAACAGGCGCAAGGTTATTTTATGCCATTATCCCGTTATGTGTTACAATGGGCAGTACCGCCTGGACAAGGATGGAAATCCAAAGACCTATATGCTTCACGGCCACACCCATGATACCCATGACCAGAGACTTTTGGACCGCTTTCAGGAAATCACGAGGAAGACAATGGTGACAGACGCACAGGGAGACGTGAGAGCGATACCCTGTAATATGATCAATTGCTTCTGCATGTACTCGGATTATACGCCGTTAACTCTGGATGAGTGGATTGAATGCGACAGGAAGCGCAGGAGCGCGGTCAGAGCGGAAAAAGAGATTGCGGCTCCGGATGAGGGCATGGTATAGTGAATCTATAAAAATACGAAGAGGGAGAAAGTAAAATGAGTAAGCAGATCTATAATCCCTATATGCCTTCTTTCGAGTATGTTCCCGATGGGGAACCGCATCTGTTTGGCGACAGGATCTATCTTTATGGCAGCCATGACCGCTTTGACGGGGCGGAATACTGTCTGAATGATTATGTGTGCTATTCGGCGGATGTGAAGGATCTTACGGACTGGCGCTATGAGGGAGTCATCTATCGAAAGGAACAGGATCCCAGAAATCAGAATATTCCGGCAGATACGCCGCCCAATCAGCCCAGATTCGGCGTGGAGGTAAAGGATGAAAATTCCCTGAATCCGCCAGGTATTCATGCCATGTGGGCACCGGATGTGGTGAAGGGACTGGACGGCAGATACTATCTGTACTATTGTCTGGACTATCTGCCGGAGATTGCGGTTGCCGTCTGTGACACCCCGGCCGGGAAATATGAGTTCCTGGGGCTGGTAAAGCATGAGGACGGCGTGCCTCTCGGTAACAGGGAGGGCGATCTCAAGCAGTTTGATCCGGGAATTTTTATTGATGATGACCGAACGATCTATCTGTATTCCGGCAATGCGCCGAGGCTCAAGGAGCAGTATGACCCCAAAAAGGGGTCTCAGGTGATGACGTTGTGCGAGGATATGCTGACGCTGGCTGCGGAACCGAGGCACCTGATGCCTGATATCTATGAGGCGGAGGGAACGGAGTATGACGGACATGCGTTTTTTGAGGCAAGCTCTATCCGGAAGATTAACGGAACTTATTATTTCGTGTATTCCTCAATCCAGAGTCACGAACTGTGCTATGCGGTGAGTGACAGGCCGGACGAGGGCTACCGCTATGGAGGTACGCTGGTGGATATCGGCGATATCTTTCTGAACGGGCGTACGGCAGACAACCCGTTAAACTGTCTGGGCAACACACACGGAGGAATCGAGTGCGCCAACGGCCAGTGGTATGTCTTCTATCACAGACAGACAAACCGCACGAACTTCAGCAGACAGGCCTGTGCGGAAAAGATCTATTTTGATGAGGACGGAAGAATCGCCCAGGCGGAGGTCACTTCCTGCGGATTAAATAAAGGTCCTCTGAGGGGGAGCGGAACCTATCCTGCCAACATTGCCTGCCAGCTGAACCGGCATGGAAGACAGGTGTATTCCCAGCCTTCGGAGATGGAAGAGAAATTTCCCTATCTGACCCAGGATATGGCGGACTGTGAACCGGATCCGGAGCTGATCCGAATGGATCGTGAGCTTCCGGTTCAGTATATCAAGAATATCAGGGATGGAAGCGTTATAGGATATAAGTACTTTGAATTTGAAGGTGCGGACAGAATCTCCGTGAAGGTGAGAGGAAAGGCACAGGGAAGCTTTACGGTTGCGGCAGACGCACCGGAGAATGTCGTGGGAAGTATTCCGATAAAGATTGATTCCGGAGAGTGGATGACGGTTTCCGGAGAGACGGAGGTGATCGGCGGAGTCCACGCACTTTATTTTGAGTTTAAGGGAGACGGATGTCTGGACTTCGTGACGTTTACCTTGCAGAGCTCCATAAAATAAACTGAAAATCTTAATGTTTAAAGATTTGAAAGAAAGGCGCTGACAAAAGTGGTAATGTCAGCGCCTGCTGTTTCTAAAAAGTGGCCGTAAAATCAGAGTCCCCTGTCAGGGTAATTACGGTATCCTTTTTATCAATCTTTACTTCTCCCTGTGAAACCGAGATGGCGACCAGATTTATGAGGCGGACGGCATAGCTCTTATTTGTCCTGATGATAATGTGGATCTGGTTTCCATTGCGGGAAGCTGTCATGATCAGCTCTTCCTTCTGATCCATCCCATAGATCACGGTGGAGGCCTCTTCCCCGTCCTTTAAGGCATACAGGCAAAGCTCCGCATGATCGCCGTAGTCGTAATCAGGCCTTCCTTCCGTGGAGCCAAGACATACAATGGAGTTTTCCCTGACCATAAGAGGGATGCTCAGATAGCCGTGCTTTTCACTGATCCAGCCCGGCCCTTTCTTTTCCTCGCCGGTGAAGAAATCTGTCCAGAGCCCTTCCGGCAGATAGTATTCGGCAATACCCTGATCATTGAAGATGGGCGCAACCAGAAGAGCGTCTCCCAGCATGTACTGCTTATCCACATAATGACAGGTCTTATCCCCGGTATATTCCAGAACCATGCTCCTCATGGTGGGGATTCCGGAGCGGGAGGTATCCACGGAGGTCTTATACAGATAAGGCATCAGCCTTGCCTTCAATCTGGTAAAAAACCGAACCACATCCACAGCTTCCTCGTCGTAAGCCCAGGGAACACGATAGGAGGAGCTTCCGTGAAGTCTCGAATGGGAGGAGAGCAGACCAAAGGCTACCCAGCGTTTGTAGACATCTGCCGTGGAGGTGCTCTCGAAACCGCCGATATCATGAGCCCAGAAGCCGAAACCGCTCATCAGCAGAGAGAGACCGCCACGCAAACTCTCCTCCATGGATTCATAATCAGACCAGCAGTCGCCGCCCCAGTGTACCGGAAATTTCTGTCCGCCCACGGTTGCGGAGCGGGCAAACAGTACGGCCTGCCCTTTTCCCCTCTTTCTTTCCAGGAGCTCGTAGACACATTTATTATAGAGGTAAGTGTAGTAATTGTGCATCTTCTCCGGGTTTGAGCCGTCAAAATAGACCACATCCTTTGACGGAATTCTCTCGCCGAAATCTGTCTTAAAGCAGTCAACTCCCATATCAAGAAGTATTTCCAGTTTATCCTGGAACCACTTCCAGGCGGCGGGATTGGTAAAGTCCACAACGGCCATTCCGGGCTGCCACATATCCCACTGCCATACCTGGCCGTTGGAACGCTTGATGAAATAACCCTTTTCCATGCCCTCGTCGAAAAGGCAGGATTCCTGGCCGATATACGAGTTAATCCACACACAGATATTAAGTCCCTTTGCCTTGATGCGTTCCAGCATGCCCCTGGGGTCAGGAAACACCCGGCTGTCCCAGACAAAATCGGACCAGTGAAATTCCTTCATCCAGAAGCAGTCGAAATGGAAAGTCCGAAGAGGAATCCCCCGGTTTAACATGCCGTCCACAAAGCTCATCACCGTTTCCTCGTCATAATTGGTGGTAAAGGAGGTGGAAAGCCACAGGCCAAAGGTCCAGGGTGCGGGCAGTGAGGGCTTTCCGGTAAGATCCGTATAGCGCATGAGAACCTCTTTCATGGTGGGCCCGTTGATCAGGAAATAATCCAGATAACCGCCCTCCACGGAGAATTCCGTTCTTGTCACCATCTCGGTGGCCACCTCGAAGGAAACCCTTTCGGGATGATTCACCAGAACGCCATATCCTCTGTTGGTAAGATAAAAGGGAATGTTTTTGTAGGACTGCTCGGTGCTCGTGCCTCCGTCCGCATTCCAGATATCCACGCTCTGCCCGTTTTTCACAAAGGGGGTAAAGCGCTCGCCCATACCGTATACCAGTTCTCCAACAGACAGGGAGAGCATCTGGCGCATGTAGGTCTCCTCATTGTCGCCGTGGTCATAGGCATAACCCTTCCAGTCGGTCTTCATCAGGGCAAGATCCCGGCCCGTGCTTCTGGTGATCACCTCACCGTTTCGCAGATAGGTCATGGACCAGTTTTTCCTGGTGATAGAAAGAGTGAGAGAACCGCTTGCGATATCAAGCGTTTCCTGACTGTCGGTCACCTTAAGCGGCAGCTCGTCCGTAAGCTCCAGATCAAAGGAGGGCGAATCCTCCACGGAGCCTTTGTGATGATATGTACGTACCCGAAGGATTTCGGGCGCAGGGGACGTGATCTCAAGGGTCAGATTGATACAGCCCAGGGTATCGCCTCTGTTTGTGATATGAATAGTGGGGGCACATATGGTCACCATGCGGTCCTCTATTTTGGTAAAATATACCTCCTGAGGCGCATGACAGCCGCAGCCCTCCTTCTGTAACCAGCATCCGTTACTGAATTTCATAAAAAATTGATTCCTTTCTTTAAATGAATTGTTTTCCTGTTTGCTCTGCCTTTATTATAGTAAATATTTCTTCCGTTGCATACGGATATTTTTAGAGATAGGGCCTGTATTTTTTAAGCCGTTTAAACCTGTTTACAAAGCCCGGATTTCTTTATATACTTAGCCTGAATACAAATATGGATCCGGGGGGATGACAGGCATATGGACAGAGGCGGACTGCGTTTTTTCAGAAAGGTAAAAATACGAAAGCAGCTTTATGTGATCTACTTTATGGCTGTGTTCATGCCCATTACGGTTATAGGCACCTTTTTGCTCATCAGTACCTCCAACCTTCTGACGAATTATCATAGAGATCTTCTTAAGGCGGATAATGTGCGCATGAAGACGACTCTGTTTGAGATCACTACCCAGATTTATAATATATCCGAGGAGCTGGTCTTTGACGAAAGCGTACAGGACGTGATCTCCAGAGAGTATTCCTCCCGCTCCGATATGGCCGGGCAGGTGTCAGAGGTAGGAATTATTGATAATTATGAGTACAATTATGCGGAGATCGAGAACATAGAAATATATACGGATAATCCGGAGCTTATGGATTACAAGCAGTTTCACCGGGCAGATGAAGAGATCAGGGAAGCGGCGTGGTTTCAGAGGGCGGCTTCTCAGTCCAGCGTGTTCTGGATTCCTATGATGAGCACGGATAAATATGGAAACGAATACTGGAATCTGTGTCTTGTGCGCAGAATTCCCCTGATCGACTCCCGGTACAACGGAGTTCTCGTGATAAAGATCAGCGACAATTATCTGAAGACAAGGATTAACAGTCAGGAATACAAAACGATGGTTTCCGTGGATGAAGGCCCCGTCTTTTTCAGCTCGGACAGGCAGGCTTATGGGGAACGGCAGAAGGTGGAGATCAACTATGATGAGAGCTACTATCAATATGTGGGAAATATGGAATCGGAGGACGGCACCAGCTTTGTGGAGGTTTCCACGCTCTACCTCTACCAGTCGGAATCCAGAGTCTATATCTGCACTGCGAATGATCAGGCTTACGACAATATCAGGAGAATCATTTTCATCTGCCTTGCGATTATAGGTGTTGCCATTCTGATCCCGGGTGTGATTATTCATTTCTTTACCTCATACTTTACCTCAAGGATTCTGACTCTGCGGCAGGCCATGCACCAGGCCAGCAACGAGGATTATGAGATCGGAAGCTCCATGCAGGGACAGGACGAGGTTTCGGAGGCTTTCTCCGATCTTGAGGTTATGGTGCAGAAGATCAAGCAGAAGGATGCGGATATGTATGAGGCCAGACTCAATGAAAAGGAGCTGGTAAGCCAGCAGCAGGCCATGGAGTTCAAGATGCTCTCCAGCCAGATCAATCCGCATTTCCTCTATAATACGCTGGAAACCATCCGGATGAAGGCTTTTACCGCAGGTGACCGGGAGGTGGCAACCTCCATAAAGCTCCTTGGAAAGTCTCTCAGGTATGTGCTGGAAAATATAGGAACCAACTTTACCACCTTAAGCAGAGAGCTGGAGCACGTAAAGGTTTATCTTTCGATCCAGAAGCTCAGATTCGGGGACAAATTTGACAGCTCCTTTGAGCTCCAGGAGGGAATTGATGCGGACGGTGTATATATCCTTCCCCTGCTGCTTCAGCCCATAGTGGAAAACGCCATCCTGCACGGATTGGAGGAGAGGGAATCGGGAGGCGTGATCAGGATTGCCGTTCACAAAAGGGAGGGAGAGGGGACTTATGCGATTACGGTCAGTGACAACGGCTGTGGAATGACCGCTCAGGAGCTTGTGGAGCTCACCAGAAATATTGAGATAAGGGATAGCGGGAGGACTAAAAGTATTGGCCTTTACAATATCAATCAGCGCCTTAAGCTCAGCTATGGCCCGGAATACGGGTTGAAAATTCTGTCTAAAATAGGACAGGGAACCTCTGTAAGGATGATGATTCCTGCAGAATCAGGCAGAACGCAGGACAAATAATGACTGTATTTTTTATCCAGTTATTATGGTATTAAAAATTTCATGGATTTTTTATAATTAATACATCATAAAGCAAAGATCGTTTTATGGTGTATTTTTTACTGCCATAAAACAGAAAGGGAGGAAAAAATGGATAAAAGCAAAACTGCGAAAGAGCTGGCATCTGACAGAGTCTATTACTTTATCAGAATAGCGGTCCTTCTTTCCGTAGTATTCCTGTTTGTCCCGGCGCTAAATCCGTCAAGAATCTGCGGACTGATCAATAAGAATCTGTCCCTCTTTACATCCGGTGTGGCTTACTCGACCTTGACGGCAGATTTCGGCCGTGCCTTCAGGAAAGGGTGGGTGGCAAAGTCCTCCATCCAGATTCTTTATGCGTCATCCCTGGCGGTATGCCTCGGAATTGCGGCAAATGCGGCAAGCGGATGCATGTCCCTTGGAAACATCAAATTCAAAAAACTCGGAAATCTGATCTCTCTTGTCGGCAGCATCGTGGAGCTGGCGGGCATGGCGGGGATTTATACGGCTTATGGACAGGTGGCGGCAACCTCGAAGCCCAAGAGAGTGGAACCCATGTTTCCCGGCTGCTTCTGGCTGGTTGCGGCGGTATTTGCCCTGATCCTGGCGGCTACTGTTATCCAGATCGTGATGATGGCAAAGAGCAAATCGGAGGAAAAGTTTGAGATGGAGACCAAATTCAGACTGTTTCTCATGTTTCTGCCGTTTATCGCACTGGTGGCGGTATTCTCCTATCTGCCCTTGTGGGGATGGAGATATGCGTTCTTCGATTACAAGGTCGGCGATACGCTGACCATGGATAAATTTGTGGGCTTCAAGTGGTTTACTGAACTGGTGAAAAATCCTGCCACAGTGAGAGATATTGTAAACGTTTTGAAGAACACTCTCGGAATGAGCTTTATCGGGCTTGCCACCAGCTGGCTTCCCATGGCGTTTGCCATCTTTCTGTGCGAGATGAAGAATATAAAATTCAGGAGATTCGTGCAGACCTTCACTACGGTTCCCAACTTTATCAGCTGGGTTCTGGTGTATGCCATCGCGTTCTGTATTTTTTCCACGGACGGTTTTGTCAGCAGTCTTTTAGTGAATCTTGGCATCTGGCAGGAGGGACAGAATCTCCTTATGGACGGTTCTCACACCTGGTTTAAGATGTGGCTGTGGGGAACCTGGAAGGGAGTGGGATGGAGTGCGATTATTTACATTTCCGCTATCTCCGGTATTGACCAGCAGCTTTATGAGGCGGCCACGGTAGACGGGGCGGGAAGATTCCAGAAGATGTGGAACATCACGGTTCCCAGTCTGATTCCCACCTTTTTCGTGCTCTTCCTCATGGCGGTGGCAAATATCCTGAGCAATGGAATGGATCAGTATCTGGTATTTAAGAACGCAACGAATGCCAATTCCATTCTGGTTCTTGACTTATATGTTTACGAGCTGGGTATCGGAAAGGGATCCATCCCTCTCACCACGGTGGTCAGTATGCTGAAGTCGATAATCAGTGTTGTTTTACTGTTTGGCGCTAACGGGGTTTCCAAGCTGCTCCGGGGCGAGAGTATTATATAAGGAGGTGGAAGTATGGCAAAGACAGCACAGGAAAAAGCAGACGCAAAAGCGGAAAAGCTTTACAAAAAGACACATAAGCGCAAATATGCGATGAGCCCGGGCGATATCCTGTTTGAAGTGCTCAATTACCTGGTATTTACTTTATTTACCATTGCGTGTATCTTCCCCTTTTATTACCTGTTTATCAACACCATCAGTAATAATGACATGGTTCTGAAAGGTACCATCAACTTCATACCCAGGGGAATCCACCTCGGAAATTATCTGGCGCTTCTAAACGTGGGAGATCTGTCAACCTCCTTTCTGGTATCCGTGACAAGGACGATCCTGGGAACGGCCCTTATGGTAATGGCCTCCGCCCTGGTGGGTTATCTTGTGACCAAACAGGAGATGTGGGGGAGAAAATTCTGGTATCGGTTCCTCGTGGTCACCATGTACTTTAACGCAGGTATCATTCCCGTGTTTTTGAACATGCAGATGCTGGGTCTGACCAACAGCTTCTGGGTATACATCATTCCCGGTATTGTGGCGCCTTACAATATTATCCTGGTAAAGACGTATATCGAATCCATTCCGTCGGATCTGGAGGAGAGCGCTTCCATAGACGGGGCCAGCCACATGACTATATTCCGCAAGATTATCTGGCCTCTGTGCAAGCCGATTCTTGCGACCATCGCTATTTTCGGAGCGGTAGGACACTGGAACTCCTTTACGGATTCCCTGATCTACATGCAGTCCGCGCCGAACCTGTACACTCTGCAGCACAGACTGTACATTTATCTGAATCAGGCATCCAACCTGAAGTCCCTGATGCAGTCCGGAGGGGCGGTGAGCGAAGCGGCAATCCAGTCGGCGCTCAGCGGAAAGATCATCAAGTATACCATTTCCATGGTAACGGTAATCCCGATTCTGCTGGTTTACCCTTTCATGCAGAGATACTTTGAGGAAGGGATCATGCTGGGAGCCGTAAAGGGATAAAACAAAATATCAATAACGGTGTTTCGCCGTATGCATGCGGTGTCCATGTGTGCATAGTCATGCATGCGGCTATTCATAACACAAAAAAAGGAGGAAGAAAAAGTATGAAGGCAAAAAAGATTGTTGCACTGCTTCTGGCATCTGCCATGACGATTTCCCTGATGGCATGCGGAGGCGGCGGTACGCCGGCACCGGCTGACACGGCTGCGGAAGACGACGCAGATGATGTGGACGATGCTGAGGATGAAGAGGACGTGGCTGACGCAGAGGCTGCGGAAGGTGAACAGGACGCATCGGATGAGGCGGAAGACCTGGATGCGGAAGATTATGAGGAATTACTGGCGGAAATCATTCCCGAGGAGACAGTGACCCTGGACGTGTTTGACCAGCTGGCAAACTATTCCGGAGAGCAGATCGGATGGTTCGGTCAGATCATGCTGGAAAAATTCAATGTAAAACTGAATATCATTCCGGATCCGGACGGGGTCTATGAGACGCGTATGGAATCCGGAAATCTCGGCGATCTTGTAATCTGGGGCAATGACGGCGACGAGTACATGCAGGCAGTAGAAAAGGGCATGCTGTATGACTGGAACGAAGATGATCTTCTTACGGAGTACGGTCCTTATATCAAAGAGCACATGCCTTATGCGATTGAGAAGAATACGAATCTTTCCGGCGGCGTGACCTACGGCTTTGGCTTTGACGTGGCAGTGGATCCCGAGGCCCGTCAGGATGCTATGTATACCTGGGATCTTCGCTGGGATCTCTACAAGGAGCTGGGATATCCCGAGATCAAGACGCTGGATGACATGGTGGAAGTTCTGGAAGACATGAAGGAGATCTGCCCTACTGACGATAACGGTAAGACTACTTACGGAGTATCCCTGTTTAATGACTGGGACGGCGACATGGTTATGTATGTAAAATCTCTCGCACAGGCTTATTACGGATATGATGAATTCGGATTCGGACTGTATGACCCGTCCACTCAGACCTATCATCCCTGCCTGGAGGAGAACGGACCTTATATTGAAGCGCTGAAATTCTACAACACCCTGTATCAGAGAGGGCTTCTGGATCCCGACTCACAGACACAGAAGTATGACGGTATGGTGGAGGATTATCAGAACGGTGCGGCGTTCCTGAACATCTTTAACTTCCTGGGATCGGCTATGTACAATTCTGACGCTCATGCGGCGGAAGGAAAGGCCATGTATCCCTGCCCTCCCACAGAGGCAAAACCGATTATTTACGGACAGAACGTGTATGGCGGAAACAGAATCTGGTCCATAGGCGCAAAGTCAGAGTATCCTGAGCTTTGCATGGCGATTCTGGACTGGCTTGCAACACCGGAGGGACGTATGGTGGCAGAGTATGGCCCGAAGGATGTGTGCTGGTACTATGGTGATGACGGTAAGACATATTTCACAGAGCTTGGACGTACCGCTAAGCTGGATCCCAAGACAGAGATGGCAGAGGGCTATTCGGGAACCTTTGAGGACGGTAACTTTAAGATGAACAACTCCACGTGGGCTATTGATGCGGCAAATCCGGATTCCAATGGCGAAACCTACAATTACAGAAAGTGGGCGAGCTTTACGGCGGAGCCTAATTCTGAGATTGAGGCTGACTGGAGAGAGGTCACAGGCTGTGCGACTCCTGACGAGCGTATGGGACAGACTGACTATATTCTGGCTCCCGGCACGACTTATTCAGGCGGTGTAAGGTCTGATGAGCTGCAGGTTGTGTGGAATCAGGTTGCGACCTGCATCAAGGACAATTCCTGGAAGGCAATCTATGCTTCCACGGATGCTGAGTTTGATCAGATTGTTGCAGATATGATTTCCCAGGCAAACGAATACGGCTATGATCAGTGCGTGGAGTTCCAGGAGAACGAGGCGAAGCTGAGAGCGGCTGCAGAGGATGCTGTGAAGTAAGGAAAGCAACGATTGCAGAATCGGGCAGAGGTAAAAAGGAACGGGCGAGGGCTGCCAAAGGGGCAGCCCCTGACCTGCTAAGAAAGGATCAGTTCATGAAGTTTTTCGGTGTGGAGAGTCCCTTATATCGTTTTTTGAGCAGATTTATGGATATGCTGAAGCTGAATTTTATGTGGCTTCTGTTCAGTATTCCCATCGTTACCATAGGGGCGGCAACCGTTGCCGCCATGTCGGTGGCGCTGAAAATGGCGGATGATGAGGAGGGATATATCGGCAGGAGCTTTGTCAGGGCTTTTCGGGAAAATTGGAAGAAAGGCACTGTGCTTTGGGTAATCACGGTGATTGCCGCTTATGCAGTGTATCTTGATTTTCAGTTTTTTAACGCCATCGAGGGAAATCCGATCATGTTCCTGATCATTGGAATTGTGTCCTGCTTTATCATAGTCCTGTCGCTGATTTATGCTTATCCGCTGACGGCCCGGTATGAGAATACGCTGATCAAGACGATTCAGAACTCCTTTGAGATAGCCAGAAGATATTTCGGACGCACATTGCTGATCGTTTTTCTTCTGGTATTTGAGTTTTTGATTTTTCAGTTTAATTCTACCATGATCTTTTTCGGGATTCTGATCGGACCGGCCTTTATGATTTTCACGGTGGCAGCTTTCAGTAAAAGGATCTTCCAAAAGATCGAAGCTGAGCCAGGGACTGTGACAGAAAAGAAAGAAGGGCCAGCCTGACCAATGGACTGGCTTTTCTATGGCTCTGACTTTGCACAAAACTGCCTTTGAAGCCAGAGAACATCATCCATGGTATTTTTCCATCCAAACTGTTTGAGATCCACTTGCCATCCCTCTGCGGTCCATGTAACAGTGATTCCTTCCTCTTCCAGAAGAAGCTTTTGCATATCAAAGGTCTCAAAGCAGGCGGCTCCGCTCAATAATCCCCTTGCGTTTACAACCCGATGGGCGGGAACCTCTCCGGCAAGGCCGTGTTTTAAGGCATAACCTACCTGCCGGGAATTCCTGGGCTTTTCGCATAGAAGAGCGATCTGCCCGTAGGTTGCTACCTGTCCCCGGGGAATGCAGTTACACACAATACCGATCCGCTTGTAAATATCCATTAAAAGGTCTCCTTTCTCCGGTTCCGTTCCCTTTATGAGGTAGGAGGAGACAGAGTCCGCTTACACTTCTTGAGATGCTCCTTTGCCTGCTCTGGGGTCAGCTGAAAGCGTCTCTGAAGCTTCAGAAGAATTTTTCCATCATCGATATTTTCTTCCAGATTATCCAGAATCAGGGCCTCAATCCCTTGATGGATGCCTTGTTGGATCCCCTGCTGAACCCCATGCTCAGTTCCTAATTCCTTTCCGGCCTCATACCCTTCCCGGTATCCGTTCTCCTGCGCTTCTCTTTTTAAAGACCTTTCATATTTTTTTCGATCAAAATGTCCCAGCATAATGTCCAATACCTCCGCGCGATATAGTCTCAGCTGCCTGCCCAATATGTTATTTTCAATGCAATAGTCAATGGCGGCATTCAGGGCTGTCTTTGCATTACCGATCTGTGATGCGTATTTTCGGGCAATTTCTACAAACTCAGCATATTCCTTCAAAAGCCGGCAATGCTCCATCAGCTCCATATTATGGCCGTAATTGATATTCAGCATCCTTACTTCCAGCTCCACACCGGCTTTTACTTTTTTATTTTCAAATGCGTCAGAAAGGCGCAGTGTTTTTTCCTCCGGCATGGTTTCCGTTCCATTATAGAAAACAATGCATTGGGGCGTGGGGAGAGAGATCAGTCTGGAAGAATAAAGGCTTTCCTGTGCCTGTTCCACGACCTTATGATATTCCTGGGCAAGGTACATCAGGAACCGCACAGGCATGTTAGGATTATAGGTGCTCTGGTGCTCATACATATTGAGCACACCGGTGACCACAAAAGCCAGATCATTTTTCATCTCCACATAGACCGCATTCTCAATCGTGACAATTTTAAGCTGTGAGGAATCCGAATAGTCTGTTTCATTCAGGGCATTGTATATCTGGAGCAAAGCTTCCCTGTCCCGGGCAAAAAGAAAACGGAAAAGCCTGTCTTTATACTGCCTGTGAATTCGCCCTAATACATAGCGTGTTAAAAAGTTTTTTGTTTTCTGAAAATCCATAAAATATCCTCCTTTGAGTCGGCAGGATACATTATGAACCAAATTTGCGGCTGTTCCTGCCAATATCGTTAATAAGAAAAACCGTGGCAGAAACTGCCGGAATGCGCAAAGCGCATAAATTGAATACCGATATGGCCGCACGGCCATATAATGAAAAGTGATACTCAGTAAATTTATGATAACAGCTTTATTTCGTTTTGTCAATTCAAATCGGCCGAAATTATGTCATAAAGCACCTTGGCGGGATCCGTCCTCAGAAATTTGCGCAGCCGGTGCATCACATCAGACATCCACCGGGGGGGGGGTATTTTCCGGTAATATTTTTACGATATTCAGCAGGGCTCATGCCTACATATTTCTTGAACTTTTTGTGGAAATAGTCCACATTTTTGTAGCCCACTTGTTCAGCAATTTCATAGACCTTAAGGCGGTTTTCAGCAAGGAGCTCCTTGGAATGCTCAATACGGCGGTGGTCAATGTAGGAGTTAAAGCTCTCTCCAATGGCCTTATTGAAAATCTTTCCAAGGTAGGCGCTGTTATACCCGAAAAGAGGGGCGATGCTCTCCAGCTTGATATTGTTCTGATAATTATGATCTATGTAATAGAGAATATCATCGAGCACGGAATCCCGGGACGAGTTCCCCGTGGCATTCATAATCATCTCACTCTGCTCGGATATTAGCAGTATCATTTCATAGAGATAATGGCAGCTGTCCAGCCGGTCAATCGCCTGTGCATTGGTGGGAAAGGGAATCGACACATTGCTGTAGGTATGTGTCACTCTCTCCTTCATCCGCAGATAGAGATCTGTCAGAAAAAGCTTCACGGCATCAATCGAATCTTTTACATCATATAAATATCCTTCCAACGCAAAAAGCGTCTCAGCCACTTTCTTTCTGTTAAAAGAAAGCAGATAATCGGTCAGCAGATTGCAGTACTCTTCCAGCTTCTGATCGCTGATCTCCTGACTTGGGCGGCTCATGTTGGGAAGCTCGTCATAGCCCAGGGTGTGCTGTCCCTGTGTACAGAAAAAGCGGCGCCTGCGCAGGGTGGAGGCCTCTTCGTAGGATAAGTGAATTTCATCCAGACCGGACACGGGCCTTCCATATGCCAGAAACAGGGAGTCCAGAGGGCTTCCCTCCTGAAGTCTGCGCTTCTCGTAGTGACCAAGGAAATCCTGAAATTTTGTAAGGGCAAAACTGCCTTTGAGAAGAATGACCTCGTTCCCTTCCTCCTCAAAGTGTTCAAAAGTGTGATTTCCCTTATTTGTCACCTTGAGCAGGTCCGCAAAGCTATACGAGGCATCCTCCGGCTTCTGACCGAATTTTTCAAAAATAACAACCTGATAAATGTCAGCCTCCAGATTCATTTCCCGCAGATCCTCCTGTGAAAAAGCCGAGGCATCGGATGGAGTATAGGAACCGGTCACGATCTCGTGAAGGATCACGTTTTTCGCTTTTTTTCTCATCAGCTCGAAATTATCGGACTGGGACTGCTCCTTTTCCAGGATATCAATGATCTTCTGAAGGGAGAAGAGAAGCTCGTCCTCGTCTATGGGTTTGGTCAGATAAAAGTCCACACCATAACGGATAGCCGTCTGGGCATAGGCAAAGTCCGAGTATCCGCTCAGTATTATAAACCTTCCGCAGTATCCCTTTTCTCTGGCAATGCGCACGATATCAGTGCCGTAAAGCTTGGGCATACGGATATCCAGAAGCACCAGGCACGGATTTTTCTTCAAAATAAACTGCAGGGCATCCTCCCCGTTTGCGGCCTCCCCGCAGATTTCAAAGCCCAAAGACTTCCAGTCTATAATGTATTTCAGACCTTCTCTGATATTCTGTTCATCATCTGCAATCAATACTGTTTTCATAGGTTTATTTTAACGGCGGGGTGCCCAAATGTCAATGAAGGGACAAAGAAGGAATAAAAACCCTCTTGCTTTTTTCAGACAACTGTGATATTCTATGTAAAATTTTCAGTAATGCAGGAGAAAATGTATGTATTCGATTAAAAACAGTGTTCTTTTTATTCTGATTATGGTCGTGCAGCAGATTTTTCACATTACGGTCACAGCCTGATAACAGTTGTAAAAACTGAACCGGCATGGCCGTAAGACGGAAAGTCTTATTTGGCTATGCGGCGATCGGGATCGAACAGGAACCGCATGCTATATACACAGAGGTGTATGTGACAGGCGGTTCTTTTTTATAGTCAACGGCAATTATTTTTGTCGTTGACTATATGTGGGACACACGTGCATACGGGCGGAAAGGAAGATGCCGTAAAAGTCGGAGAGGAGGAGAAAAAGTTGGAAGCGATCAGAGTGGAAGGGTTATCAAAGACCTTTCAGGTAAAACGAAAGGAAAAGGGAATGAGAGGAAGCCTTAAGGCGATTCTTCATCCGCAGGTGGAGAAGATCAGGGCGGTTGACAATGTCACGTTTTCAGTCAGGGAAGGGGAAATCCTTGCCTTTATCGGGCCTAACGGGGCGGGAAAGAGCACCACTATCAAAATGATGACGGGAATTCTCTATCCTGACGGCGGGAATGTGGAGGTGCTTGGGATTGATCCGGTAAAAAGAAGAAGACGGCTTGCTTATGAGATCGGAACCGTGTTCGGGCAGAAGGAGCAGCTCTGGACTCATCTGACGCCCTATGATAATCTCAAATTTTTTGGCGCAATCTATGATATCCCGGACAGGGAGAGCGAAAAACGGATCAGGGAGATTGCGGAGCTGTTCGAACTTGGAGCGTTTATCAATACGCCGGTGCGCAGCCTTTCCCTGGGCCAGCGCATCCGGTGTGAGATTGCGGCCTCCCTGATCCACAGGCCGAGAGTGCTTTTTCTGGATGAGCCCACCATAGGACTGGATCCGGTGGTAAAGGAAAACATCCGCACGCTGATAAAGCGGATGAACACGGAGCTTAACACCACGATTTTTCTTACCAGCCATGATACAGGGGATATTGAAAAGCTCTGCAGACGCATTATCATCATCAATTCCGGGAAGGTAGTGCTGGACGATTCCATGGAGCACCTGAAATATAATGTTTCCGACACGCCTCTGGAAAATATTATCATGGAGATTTATAAGTCGCAGGGGAAGGGGGAGGCGGTATGAAAAAATATACAGTGATCTACCGGTCCGTGCTCATGGAAAATCTGCAGTATACGGCAAATGTTGCCATGGGATTTGTGAGCTATTTTGTCTTTATTTTTATTTTTATCCAGCTCTGGAATTATATTTATGACGATCCTAGACAGCTGATCGCAGGCTATACCAAGGAACAGATGATCTGGTATGTGATGATAACGGAGACGCTCTGGTTCGGCACCAGGGCCGCTGCGGTATCATCACAGGCGGCAACGGATATCCGCGGCGGGAACATCGCTTATCAGATCAATAAGCCCTATCACTACGCCCTCTATCTTCTTTCCAGATATACCGGGGAATGGAGTGTGCGCCTGCCCATGTATGCCCTGCTCTCGGCCGTGATCGGCTTTGCGCTGGTGGGAGGCCTGCCGGGGTTTGGCCTTCTTACGCTTCTTGCGGTTATACCAAGCGTGGTGATGGGAATCACCATCCATGCGGTCTTTAAGCTGAGCATCAGTTTTTTTTCCTTCTGGATTGAGGATTCCAATCCCTTTCAGTGGCTCTATGACAAGCTGCTTCTGGTGGTGGGAACCCTGTTTCCGATAGAGATTTTTCCCGAAGCGCTGCAGCCCCTGTTTCGGCTTACTCCCATCTATACGGTGTGCTACGGGCCGGCAAAGCTGATTATTGATTTCAGTGTGGAAAAATGGGTGGAGATTCTTATCGCACAGCTCCTTTATCTGGCGGCAGGCTGTGCGCTGATGTTTTTCATTTATGGAAAGGGGGTTAAAAGGCTCTATGTTAACGGCGGTTAAAAATCAGGTGAGAGTGTGCGCACTCTCCGTGAAATACAATATCATGAGGGAGATGCTGAACAAGGTCACGTTTCTTACAAATATCCTTTTCATGATGCTGAACAATGCCACCTTTATCGTGCAGTGGGTGATCCTATTCCGGCTTCGGGAGGATATCGGGGGCTACACCATGAGGGAGATGATGCTCCTGTGGGGGCTGACTGCCAGCAGCTTCGGGCTGTCCCATATTCTGTTTGCCAGGGTGTTTTCCCTGTCCGATCTGATCATAAACGGAAAGCTGGATTCCTATCTGGTGCAGCCCAAGAACGTGCTTCTTGGCGTGATGACCTCGGCGACCAGCACGTCGTCGATCGGGGATTTTCTGTATGGCCTGGCACTTCTTTGCGTGTTCTGCTTCAGCCTGAAGAGGTTTTTCCTGTTTCTGCTGTTTGCCGCCACGGGAGCGGTGATCATGACCGCTTTTGCCCTGCTCATGGGAAGCCTTTCCTTCTGGCTGGTGCGGGCGGATATGCTGGGAAATAATATGATAAACACCATGATCGGCTTTTCAACCTACCCGGACGGGATCTTTAAGAGCGGGGCAAGATTTCTGATTTACTATATTATTCCTGTGGGTATGGCGGTTTACAAGCCGGTGCATATTATGGTAAGCTTTGATGCGGGAGAGCTGCTTTCCGTGCTGGGATTTGCCGCCGGACTTTCCGCTCTCTCCGTATTCGTGTTTTACAGAGGACTTCGGAGATATTCGTCGGGAAATCTCATGGAAGCCAGAATATAAAAGGGATTACGGTTATGGACAGTGGTTACAGGATAGCGGTCTGCGACGATTCCGCCGCAGACCGGGATTATATTGCGGGCCTTTGCGGGCGCTGGGCGTCCCGGGCGGGATATGACATACAGATCAGAGGCTTTTGCTCCGCCGAGGATTTCTTATTTCACTATGCGGAGTGCAAGGAATATGACTTTCTCCTTCTGGATATTGAGATGGGGGATCTGGACGGTATCTCCCTGGCTAAAAAGCTCCGGCAGGATAATCAGACTCTGCAGATCGTGTTTATTACCGGTTTCCCGGATTTCATGGCACAGGGGTACGAGGTATCGGCGGTTCATTACCTGCTAAAGCCGGTGGGGGAGGAAACCATGGCAAGGGTCCTGGAGCGGGCGGCGGCGAACTGCAAAAGAGCGCAAAAGGCCCTGATCTTTTCCGTGGAAGGGGAGAGCGTCCGGGTGGATACGGGGGAGATCCTCTATGCGGAAGCCCTGGCTCACTTTTGCCGGATCAATACGAGGGACGGGGCCTTTGAGGTCAGACTGAACTTTTCACAGCTGGAAAAAATGCTGGGAGAGGGCTTTATCCGGACCCACCGCTCTTATCTTGTGCGGATTGGTGCGATACGGCGCATTGGTAAGACAGAGGTCACGCTGGATGGCGGGGAAAAGATACCGCTCTCACGAAGCAGCTGCCAGGCTGTGAATCAGGCTTTTATCAGATATTTTAGGGGAGAATGGCAATGAGGCTTTTGGATGCGCTCTTCGGGCGGATGATTGATAGGAGGATTTCGGAATATCAGAATGACCTGATCACGAAGCACTGCGACGAGGTGCAGAATATTTACAGAACCATGCGGGGCTGGCGCCATGACTATCACAATCATATTCAGACTCTGCTGGCCCTGAACGGCGACCGGGAGAGGACCAGAGAGTATCTTTTGAACCTTAACCGGGATCTGACGGCGGTTGACACGGTGATCAAGACGGGAAACGTGATGGTGGACGCCATCCTGAACTCCAAGCTCTCTCTCCTTGCCTCAAAGGAGATCCGGGTCAACGCAAAGGCGGTGGTTCCGCCCGTGCTTGGGATATCCGAGATCGATCTGTGTGTGATTATCGGGAATCTTCTGGACAACGCCATGGAGGCATGCCTGAAACAGGGGGATGCAAAGGAGAGGTTTGTGCGGGTGTTCATCGGAATTCTGAAGGACCAGCTCTATGTTTCCGTCACCAATTCCACCTGCGGTTTCGCTAAAAAGTCCGGCAGGACCTACCTTTCCACCAAGAACAGTGAGAGCCACGGTTTCGGCCTTGTGCGGGTTGACCGGATCGTGAAAAAGTATGGCGGTTATCTGAACCGGCAGGATGAGGAGGGAGCCTTTGCCACGGAGATCATGCTGCCTCTTTGACCGTTTGTGCCGGATTTCTGACAGCTCGTGCCAGATACCGCTCAAAGGGACGCTTCCGTGGTATGATGCTTTTGGCAAAGGAGGCGGGTAATCATGAAAAAACAGAAGGAACGTCCGAAATACAGTATCTTTCAGAACATTTTGTTCTTACTGAAAGACATCCGGCGGGAGCATCCGGTACTGATCTTATTTATCTTCACGGAGATCATTCTCTCTGTGATTTCCCCTGTGTTTGGTATTTATATCCCAAAGATCGCTTTGGATCTGGTGCTGGAGCAGGCACCGCCGGGGCGGATCTTTTTTGTCCTTGGTGCCTTTGGGCTTATTATGACGCTTTCCATGGCTCTGTCCGGAATGACCGGACAGGGGAAGTACATGCTGTACAACGATATGCGGCGCTACTATCAGACAAAGCTGTTTCTGCAGTCTTTGAGCTGTGATTACAGGAACGTGGAGAGCATGGAGGGGCAGACCCGGTATCAGAAGGCCATGGGGACGCTCCGGGGCGGAGACTGGTCCGGCACCTCAATTCTGCTGGTGGCTTCCATCGACATGACGGTCAGTGTGCTTTGCTTTCTCATCTACTCCGGTATCATGTCAGCCTTAAGCCCCATTATGATACTGGTGCTGGTGGCGCTGTCTCTGATCAGCCTGTCTGCCACACGCCATGCGCAGGGGTATGAGCACAGCCGGCGGGATGAGGCTGCGGAGTGTGAGAAGAAGCTGGAATATGTGATCCGGGTGGGAAGCAACGCTCAGTTCGGCAAGGACATGCGCCTGTACCATGCGGGCGGATGGTTTGCGGGGATTCGTGGGAGCCTGATCGAACAGAGCACAAAGCTGGCGAATCAGGTGCAAAATCGGTACTTTGCCTCCGGCTTGGCGAATGCCTTTGTCCTCCTTCTGCGGGACGGGATCGCCTACGCCTGGCTGATTCACAGCGTGGCATCCGGAGCGATTACCATTTCGGAGTTTACCCTGTATTTCGGAGCCATCACTGCCTTTTCCGGATTCGTGGGCCGTATCGTGAACAGCCTGAACGATCTGAACGGGGCGAATCTGCAGATGAGCGACATGCGGGCCTTTCTGGACGGAACGGATGAACCGGATCCGGCTTCTCCCCTGGAGCTTAAGAGCCTTACGGAATATTCCATAGAATTTTGCGACGTGTGCTTTTCCTATGAGCCGGATGGAGCTCCTGTGCTGGATCATCTGAATCTCAGGATAGGGGCCGGAGAGAAGGTGGCGCTGGTGGGAGTAAACGGGGCGGGAAAGACGACGATTGTAAAGCTCCTGTGCGGGTTTTACAAACCGGACTTCGGACAGATCCTGATTGGCGGGCAGGAGGCGGAAAGATTTCGCAGACAGGATCGGATGAAGCTGTTTTCCGCTGTGTTTCAGGATATCTATATTCCGCCCTTTACGGTCATGGAGAATGTCTCCCTGTGCAGTAAGGAGGATACAGACAGGGAGCGTGTCCGGGACTGTCTGGTGAAGGCGGGGCTCTGGGAAAAGATATCCTCACAGGAAGCGGGAATTCACACGCCCATGACCCGGGAGCTTACGCAGGGGCTGGTGCTTTCCGGAGGCGAGCAGCAAAAGCTGCTCATGGCAAGGGCGCTGTACAAGGATGCTCCGATTTTGATTCTGGACGAGCCCACGGCAGCTCTGGATCCCATTGCGGAGAGTCAGACCTATGAACAGTTCCATGAGATTGCGTGGGATAAGACTGCAATCTATATCAGCCACCGGCTGGCTTCCACCCGGTTCTGCGACCGGATCGCTTTTCTGGATAAGGGCGCAGTGGCCGAGGAGGGAACCCATGAGGAACTGATACGCAGGGGCGGGGCTTACAGCGAAATGTTCGCAATGCAGAGCAAGTATTACCAGAATGCGGAAGGGGGCGGGAAAAATGAAGAATGGTAAATGGAGAAAGACAGGAACTGCGCTAAAGCTTTTGTGGGACATGGACAGATGGCTTCTGATCCATACGCTGATCGTGTCCCTGATTAAGTCGGTGAATCCTTTTATCGGAATTTTTCTGTCCGCCTATATTCTGGACGGGCTGCAGGCCGGGGAAGAGATCAGGCGTCTCCTTCTGGTTTCTGTGGTTTGTGTTGCGGCCGTCTTTCTGCTTAGCGTACTGCAGGCTTATTTTCAGAAGCTAAGAGAGGTTCACACCAACATGTGTGGGAAAACCTTTGACACCCTGATGAGCATGAAGACGATCGCCATGGATTATCCGCTCCTGGACAGCCCGGCGGTTAACGATATCCGCACCAGGATTCAGCATGACAACAACTGGGGAGCCGGTTTTTATTCCCTGGTATGGCAGCTTCCTCTGCTTCTGGGAAGTGCGGTTACGGCGCTGATTTCGCTTGGAACGCTGATTCCCCTGTTTCTGAACAGCCGTGTTTTTGCGGATGTGTCTGTCCTTGCGCTTCTTATCCTGTTTGGCGTCGTGATCGTGTTTCAGATGTGGTTTGAGGCAGGAAGCAATAAGGAGCTGTTCCGGCTTTTGGATGACGACAGTCTGGATAAGAGCTATCTGGGCTACTTCCTTTGGAAGGATCAGGACTATCACTATGGGAAGGATATCCGTATTTACGGCGCAAAGCCGCTGATAGAGAGTAAACTGGAGGGAGATGTCCGGATCAAGGAAAAATGGACCGGAAAGCTTGTCGTCAACAATATGAAAGCGGGATTTGTCAGTAATTTTTCCGCCGGTTTCCTGCAGATGCTCGCCTATATTTTCGTGGTGTCCCGGGCGGTGGCCGGGGCCCTTGGCGTGGGCTCCGTGGTGAAATATGCGGGTATTATCTACCGGTTTTCCCAGGCCATTGCACATGTCTTTTTGATTCTGGACGAGTATGCCGTATCCTCGGACCGGCAGTCCTCCACCCTGGAATACCTGAATATGGAAGATGTTCTTCCAAAGGGTACGCTTCCGGTGGAAAAGAGGGCCTTCTGTGAGGGTGGCGATAATGATTATGAGATCGAATTCCGGGACGTGTCCTTCCGGTATCCCGGGTCGGATTCCTATGCCCTTAAGCATATCAATATGAAATTTGACGTGGGAAGACGGCTTGCGGTGGTGGGAAAAAACGGCAGCGGCAAGACTACCTTTATCAAGCTGCTCTGCCGCCTGTACGACCCCACGCAGGGGGAGATACTGCTCAACGGGATTAATATCAAAAAGTATGATTACGACGAGTACATGCGGATTTTTTCCGTGGTATTTCAGGATTTCAAGCTGTTTTCCTTTGGCCTTGGACAGAATGTGGCCGCCAGCGTGGAGCCTGATGAGGAGCGTGTCAGGGCCTGTCTTACAAAGGCCGGGTTCGGGGAGGGGATGAATAAGATGCCGGAGGGAATCCAAACCTGTCTTTACAAGGATTTTGAGGAGAGCGGGGTGGAGATTTCCGGCGGTGAGGCGCAGAAGATCGCTCTTGCAAGGGCTTTATACAAGGATGCGCCCTTTATCATACTGGATGAGCCCACCGCTGCCCTTGATCCTGTGGCGGAGTATGAGATTTATTCGAAGTTTAACGAAATCGTGGAGGATAAGACCGCCATTTACATCAGCCACAGGCTGTCCTCCTGCCGCTTCTGCGACGAGATTGCCGTGTTTGAAAAGGGTGAGATTATCCAGAGAGGCAATCATGAGGAGCTGGTTCTGGATGAGGATGGAACCTACTATGAGCTTTGGCATGCGCAGGCCAGGTATTATAAATAACCGTGTATAGGTATCTGGGAAATCCGATTTAAAACGCCGCCTTGCGGCTCCGGCGCTCTGTCTGTACCGGTCTGGGAGACGGCTTTGGGGTGTTTCGGCCTGAAGCTTCGAATCGGATTTCACTAATGAAATGCATTTTGTTTTTAGAAAACGGACGGGACAGCTTTTTACATTGACGAAAGCCCTGGTATCGCTCATAATAAAGTTATCAATGTTAAAGGAAATTATGGCGTTATGGGGAAGAGAGGAAAGCGGCTG
>CAJUIO010000017.1 GCA_910586025.1 uncultured Lachnospiraceae bacterium | reverse complement strand
TGGCGATTTCCGATGCTTTTTCCAGCAATGCCGACGCATATCCTTTATTCCTGTAATCTGCATGCGTCACAACATTTTCAATGACCGCAAAGGGTCTGACATTATGCGTTAAGCTTTCAATGATCGCCATTTGCACAGAAGAAACAACTTTCCCGCCTTCTTCCATCACCAGCAAATACATGTTTTCATCTTTCTCAAACTTATCAAGAAGATGTTCCCACAAGTCCATATCCTGTTCTTCTTCAGGCGGGAAATGTGTCAGATATTCAAAATATAATACTTTCAGATCATTGGCGTCTGTACGTTTTGCCTTCCTGATATACATGATATTCCTTCCTCCAATTACATCGTTTCCTTTCGACATATTCCCTGCTGCATAATCAAAGAACGCCCTTACTTATGATACGGTTCCCCGGCAATAATCCGAAAGCTTCTGTAGATCTGTTCCAGAAGAATCACCCGCATTAGCTGATGGGGAAAGGTCATGTTGGAAAAGCTGACCGCACTGTGGGCAACTCGTGACACGCTCCCGTGAAGACCCAAAGATCCGCCGATGACAAACTGGATATGGCTCTGTCCTTTAAGGGCAAGACTCTCAAGCTGCCTTGCGAAAGCAACCGAATCCGGCTTTTTTCCCTCAATCTCCAGAGTGTATACATAGGCATCCTCCCTGACATGACGCAGAATCCGGGCCGCCTCCTTCTCCCTGATCTGCTCCTCAAGGGCTTCCGACGCACCCTCCGGCGTCTTTTCATCTGCAACCTCAATGATTTCCAGCCTGCAGTACCTTCCAAGCCGTTTTTCATATTCGGCACAGGCATCCCGGAAAAACCTTTCCTTCAGCTTTCCCACGCAGATAACGGTAATTCTCATATTTCCAGGTCCTCATAAATTTCCGGATAAATCTCATCCACCAGCCTGTCCAGATACCCCTCGTCCAGATTCACAAACTGCTTTCCGATCATCTGCTTTATCTTCTCAAAGCGCTCAAAATATTTAATTTCCTCTGTCTCATCTGTAAGGGAAAGAGCCTGGTCAATGGCATCACTGTTCAGATTTTCACCGCACCATTTTTTAATTTCCAGCGTCAGATTATTTTCACTTCTGGCTTTTCCTGCCAGTATTTTGGAATTTCTAAGGGAGACAAGCCCCATAATGATAAACAAAAGAAACAACACTCCCATGACACCGCTGATCATGTATTTGCTGATCATGGCCATACGGATGGGAAAGACATCAAAGAAAAACAGAAAAACCGCGGCAAACCCCACGCTTCCCACAAAAAGGAGGGTATAGGCGGAGGTTCTGTTATCCTCCGCCCTCTCCTCATTATTCACATAAGCCCTGTAATATTTCGGTCTTTGCGCTTCTCCGGTTTCAGCCTCCTGGCCGTCAGTCTCTATTGCATCTGACATTTCCTCTTCATAATTCTGTAAGGAAGCCTCAAAGCTCTCTTCCTCCTGCGCAGGCTCTTCCACCAATTCACAGCCACAGTCCGCACAAACCGAAATCCCCTCAACGTATTCGCTCTTACACTTTGGACACCATGCCATACCCAGTACCTCTCTTCTGTAACTATTTCATGCTGCATCCGGCAGCATATGTTTAGTTATAGAATACTACTGTTTGACAGATTACGCCACTGATTTTTGTGAAAAAACACATCTATCCGCCGCAATGTTTCACAGCGGGCCGGCAGTCTGTCTCATCTGCCGGCAGAAATCAGACAGGATACCCCGATATTTTTATTCTCCGCAGGACTCATCCAGATATAGTTTTCCGAATTCCTGTCCTCCACCATGACAGGGCCTCTTCCGCTGCCATCCCTGTTGTCGTTCTGGTAAATCCAGGAACCGTTCTGGGCCTTCGCATACCATTCCTTAATGTTCTCGTCACTGTAAAGATTGGTCACATAAAAATCGCCGTGGATCAGGCCGCCCTTATAGCTCCCGACAAGATTTGTATTATATCCCGTGTTTTCCTCAAACAGCTCCGTGTTATAATCGTAATGCTCCGAGCCCTCTCCGTCCGGAAGATCATTCTTGAAGGAGCCGGTGTACTGGTGATAGATATACAGATCCTCCTTATTTTCATCCACGTGCATATGATAATGAATCCAGGTGCCGTTTCCGCTCCTTACTCCGTTCGCCCACTGCCCGTAATAGTACTGATTGTCCGCATAGACGGCGATTCCTGTTCCGTTCGGAAGTCCTCCGGCATCCTTATCTCCGTAATAGTAAAAATCCTTTGTTCCCCGAAGCCGCCAGCTCATTGCCTTAAACCGGTCAAGATTCGCAAGGTCGTCCAGAGCCTTCTGATTGTTGTCCGCCCAGTAGGTCATCATTTCCCTGAGCTGTTCGTCCTTGTCAAAGGTAATTTTATCGTAATTTACCTGATTGCTCTCCATCACTTCCGCATAAGGAGTCGGGGATGCATTGTTTCCCGACACCACGGCCGGCACAGGGCTGGGCGAAACCGAAGGCGTTGCCGCAGCTTCCGGAGCCTGTGTGCTCTCCGGAACCGTCATATTTACCACGTCCTCAGCTTCCTCTTGCTCCTTCTGTCCGGTCAGGCTGTTGTCCGCATATTCCTTAATACTCTCCTGCAACTCCTCGTTATCCTCTCTCAGCCCCTTATTTTTGATTCCGCTTACGATCAGCGTGATCAGCAGAATCAGTATGATGAGCACAAAGGGAATAACTGTCACAAGGATTTTTGCTTTTTCATCATTTCTTTTCATTGTCTCTCCATCCAATTGTCATTGTTTGATGTCCCGCAGACCCCGGTCTTCGCCCCAGACATCATGATTTTAATATAAAATAAAATATTTAATTTCCGGCGCATAAATTATTAATTTTTTCTTATTCTTTCACACACAGATCCCGGCACCTTCCCGGAATGGTGCCTCTAAACAGCCGGACGAACAAAAGATGTGCCGGAACCCGGTTCCGGCACAAGGCATTCTATTTATTCCTCAGATACTCGTCAATTCCCTTAGCGCCCGCTTTTCCGGCACCCATTGCGAGAATCACAGTAGCGGCTCCCGTAACTGCGTCGCCTCCGGCATAAACCCCTTCCTTGCTGGTCTTGCCAAATTCCTCGTCCGCCACGATACACTTCCACTTATTGACCTCAAGTCCCTCGGTGGTGGAAGAGATCAGCGGATTGGGCGAGGTTCCCAGAGACATGATCACGGTGTCCACATCAATGGTAAACTCGGACCCCGGCACAGGCGCAGGACGTCTCCTTCCTGATTCGTCCGCCTCTCCCAGCTCCATCCTGATACAGGTCATTCCTGTAACCCATCCCTTCTCGTCGGAAAGGATCTCAACGGGATTGGTGAGAAGGTCAAAAATGATTCCCTCCTCCTTTGCGTGATGAACCTCCTCCACTCTGGCCGGAAGCTCCTCCTCGCTTCTTCTGTAAACTATATGTACCTCGGCTCCGAGACGCAGCGCCGTCCTTGCCGCATCCATTGCCACGTTTCCTCCGCCCACTACGGCAACCCTTTTTCCCCGCATAATGGGTGTGGGGGAGCTCTCATCAAAGGCCTTCATCAGATTGCTTCTGGTAAGATATTCATTTGCGGAAAATACGCCGTTGGCCTGCTCTCCGGGAATCCCCATGAATTTGGGAAGACCTGCTCCGGAGCCGATAAACACTGCGTCAAATCCTTCCTCCGCAAGCAGCTCGTCAATGGTGACGGACTTTCCAACCACCACGTTGGTCTCTATCTTTACGCCCAGAGATTTTACATTCTCAATCTCCTTTGCCACAATGCGTTCCTTGGGAAGCCTGAATTCGGGAATTCCGTAGACAAGAACGCCGCCCGGCTCATGAAGAGCCTCAAAGATCGTCACCTCATAGCCCAGCTTTGCCAGATCTCCCGCACAGGTGAGTCCCGCAGGGCCGGAGCCGATCACTGCCACCTTCTTACCGTTTTTCGCATCACACCCTCTCGGCTTTATTCCGTTTTCCATAGCCCAGTCCGCCGCAAAGCGTTCCAGCTTTCCGATGGATACCGGCTCTCCCTTGATTCCTCGGATGCATTTTCCCTCGCACTGGCTTTCCTGAGGACAGACCCGCCCGCACACAGCCGGCAGTGCGGAGGACTCGCTGATAACCTGATAAGCCCCCTCCACGTCTCCATCCTTGATCTTCTCAATAAATCCCGGGATATTGATAGCTACCGGGCATCCCTTGACGCACTGTGCATTTTTGCAGTTGATACATCTTGACGCCTCCTCCATAGCCTCCTGTCTGTTATATCCCAGGCACACCTCCTCAAAGTTAGCCGCTCTCTCTTTCGCATCCTGCTCTCTCACAGGCACCTTCTTCAATACGTCCATTAATCGTTACCTCCGCAATTTCCACATCCGCCGTGATGAGTGTCTCCCTCTTTTACCGCAAGCGCTGCTCTTCCCTCCGCAGTTTTATAGATCTGCTGGCGCTGCATCGCCTCGTCAAAGTTTACCTGATGGCCGTCAAATTCCGGTCCGTCCACACAGGCAAATTTCACCTTTCCGCCTACAGTGACTCTGCAGGCTCCGCACATTCCCGTACCGTCCACCATGATGGGATTGAGGCTGACAACCGTTGGAATATTCAGTTCCTTTGTGAGCCTGCACACAAATTTCATCATGATCATGGGCCCGATGGCGATACATAAATCGTAAGCCTTCCCTTCGCCCACAAGATCGCTGATGGTCTGTGTCACCATGCCGCTTCTGCCATAGGAGCCGTCATCCGTGGTCACATAAAGATTTCCCGCCACGGCGTTCATCTCCTCCTCGAGAATCAGGAGCTCCTTTGTCTTCGCACCGACGATCACATCAGCCTCCACTCCTCTTTCGTGGAGCCATTTGACCTGGGGATATACGGGAGCCGTCCCGACACCGCCTGCCACAAACAGAATCTTTTTCTTCTTAAGCTCAGAGATCTCTTCTTTTACCAGGTCGGAAGGACAGCCCAGAGGTCCCACGAAATCATGGAAGAAATCCCCCTCCTTCAGATGGGCCATGATCTCGGTTCCCGCCCCGACCGCCTGAAACACGATCGTGACGGTTCCCTTCTCCCTGTCGTAGTCGCAGATCGTAAGGGGAATTCTCTCGGAATCTCCGTTTGTCCTCACAATGACAAACTGTCCCGGCTCACATGCCTTCGCAACTCTTTTTGCTTCCACTACCATAGAAAAAATATTGGAAGTAAGCTCTTTTGCCTCTAAAATCTTGTACATTTTTATTCCCTTTCCTTTTTATGATAGATAAAATACTTTCTCATGAATCCGTAAGCGAAATCAGCCCCATCTGCCCGTTTTCATCATAGATCAGACGATTGGGCTTTCCCGTGTAGACCTCAACTGCATACATCCGCTCCGCTTTCGTCCTGCTCCCGTTGGTATCCTCATAATATTCATTAAATACATAATAATAGCTTCCGTAAAGTTCCACAATAGAATTATACTGGAAAATATATTTTCCGTTGACTCCCTGGGCATGGCCCTGCAGATCCGTGAGAACGTCCCGTTCCATCAGAGCTCTTGTCACATTGGCGGCCGCTATCTCCACCGTTACGTCCGTGTCAAGCTTAAACTCATAGCTCCGGCTCACCGTCTCACTTTTTACCCCTTCCTCCGATATAACCGCAAACTTGAAATTGCTCCTGCCGAGAGGAAGCTCGATGGGGCCTGTGTATTTGGAGCTGTTCTGGTTCGGCTCAGTGCCGTCCGTAGTATAATAAACGATCTCCGTCTCCTCGCCCACCACCTCGACCATGGTGGGAACATCATAGGTTCCGCTGTACAGCAGCACCTGGGGCGGCTGCGGAACCGTCAGAGCGATCTCATACCAGTTCCTGACCACCTCGCTCTCTATTCCGTAATCATTGATAAAAAGAGCGCTTACCTGATATTTCCCCGACTCCAGAAAAATCGGGGCTGTATAAACTTTGCTGAATTTCGTCGGAATACTGCCGTCCAGCGTATAATAAATGCTGCCGGTAGTATTGGCGCTGAGCTTTAAGGGAATTACCTCGTCATAGCTTCCCTGTGCATAGCTGAATTCCGGTTCCAGAGCCAGATATCCCTGAAACGAGGCTACAATCGCCTCATCCGGACAGTCAAGGAGCAGCTCGCTGATCTCCTCGTATTTTTCCTGTTCATCATAAATGGAGATAACGCCCTCATATGCCTTTGTCATATCCCAGGGCTCCTCCTTTGACGATTTTTCACTGATCAATGCAAGTAGTAAATCTGTTGCCTTCTGCTTTTCCCCAAGTAAGTAATAATAATTAGCCTGCAAAAGAACTGTCTCCGCATTATCCGGCTCAAGCGCTATAGCTTTGTCCAGATATCTGACAGCCTCCTGATAATCCCCCTGCTGTGCCGCTTCTCTGGCCTTTTCAATCTGATAAGCCTGGGAACGGCTGCTGTACAACAGGATTGTGACCACGGCCACTGCCGCTGCCATCACCACAAAGGTGATAAGCCTCACCGCGAGCAGCCCCTTTTGTCCCTCCGGCAGGATGCTTTCCTCACCGGCGGCCTTACGGTCTTTAGCCTCCTTCTTTACGGGTCTTTTCTCTTTCCTCCGCTTTCCGCCCCGCCCGATCTCCTCTGCGACAGTAGAAAGCGTCTCCGTGATGCTGTTTTCAATTTCAGGCTCATAATCAGGAACAATTCTAATCTCCATCCCACATTTTTCACAATAAAGATGCCCTCGAAGCATCTCATGACCACAATTGGGACAATTCATAACTGTTCTTCTCCAAATAATACTAATATCACTGCAGATTTACTGATTCCAGGCAGTTGTGTAAAAGCATGGCTATGGTCATGGGACCCACGCCGCCAGGAACCGGAGTGATGGCGCTGCAGATGCCCTCCACATCCTCGAAATCCACATCTCCGCAAAGCTTTCCTGTCTCACTGCGGTTGATCCCCACGTCAATGACCACCGCACCCTCCTTCACATATTCCCTGGTAATCATTTTGGGCTTTCCCACCGCGACGATGAGGATATCAGCCCGCTTTGTCACTTCCTTAAGATCCGTTGTCCTGGAATGTGCAATCGTGACGGTGGCGTTCTCCCTCAGCATCAGAAGCGCCATTGGCTTTCCCACAATGTTGCTCCTCCCAAGGATCACGCACTCTTTTCCCGCGATCGAAACCCCGGAACGCTTAAGAAGCTGGATAATTCCCGCCGGCGTACAGGATACGAAGCCGGGCTGGCCGATACAGAGCGCACCCACATTCTGGGGGTGGAAGCCGTCCACATCCTTGGTCGGATCAATGGCCCGGATCACCCTGTCCTCGTCAATATGGCCGGGAAGCGGAAGCTGAACCAGAATACCGTTTACGTCCCCTCTCCCATTCAGCTCACCGATCAGCGCAAGAAGCTCCTCCTCCCCGGTTTCCTGTGCAAGCTCATAGGAAAGGGAGCGAATTCCGATATATTCACATCCCTTCTTCTTGTTGTTCACATATACCGTGGATGCCGGATCGCTTCCCACCTGAATCACCGCAAGCGTGACGGTACATCCCGCCTTGGCAAGCTCCCCGGCTCTCTGCGCAAGCTCATCCTTAATCTGTTTCGATATGCTCTTTCCGTCTATCAGTTTCGCCATAACAAACCTCCCTCTGTCTCCGGCCTCAAAACAATCCCGTAATCCTTCCGTCCTCCACATCAATCCCCAATGCTGCAGGCCGGGCCGGAAGCCCGGGCATTGTCATCACCGTGCCCGTAAGCACAACCACAAAGCCTGCCCCCGCACTCACATAAACCTCCCGCACATGGATCCGGAAGCCGGAGGGTCTTCCCAAAAGGGAGGGCTCGTCAGAGAGGGAGTACTGTGTCTTTGCCATGCAAACCGGAAGATCTGCAAAGCCCAGCTCCGAAAGCCTCTTTAGCTGCTTTGCCGCGGCGGAGGAATATTCCACTCCCTCTGCTCCGTATATTTCTCCTGCAACCGTCTCAATCTTTTCCGTAAGGGAAGCCTGATCCTCATACAGCGTCCTGAAATGACTCTCCCTGGTATCAAGCACCTCAAGCACCTTCTGCGCCAGGGCTATTCCTCCCTCGCCGCCCTTTTCCCAGACCTGGGAGATGGCAAATTCACAGCCTCTCTCTTTGCAGAAGCGCTCCACATAGCGGATTTCTTCTTCCGTATCGGTAATAAAGCTGTTCAGGGTAACCACTACGGGAACTCCGTATTTTTGCAGGTTTTCCATGTGTTTTTCCAGGTTTGCGATTCCCCTGCCAAGAGCCTCCAGATTCTCCGCCCCAAGCTCGGCCTTTGGAATCCCTCCATTGTATTTCAGCGCTCTGACAGTGGATACAAGCACCACCGCATCCGGCTTAAGTCCGGCGGCCCGGCACTTGATATCAAAGAATTTCTCCGCTCCAAGGTCGGCTCCAAAACCGGCCTCCGTGATCACATAATCAGCCATTTTCAGCGCCGTCCTGGTGGCTCTCACCGAATTGCAGCCATGGGCGATATTGGCAAAGGGTCCCCCGTGCACAATGGCCGGCGTATGCTCCAGGGTCTGAATGAGGTTGGGCTTTAAGGCATCCTTAAGAAGAGCGGCCATTGCCCCCACGGCCTTTAGATCGGAGGCGGTCACCGGTTCTCCCCCGTAGTTGTAGGCAACCACCATTCTTCCCAGTCTTTTTTTCAGATCCTCCATATCCTCGGCAAGGCACAGAACAGCCATGATCTCGGACGCAACCGTGATGACAAAGTGATCCTCTCTCACAAAGCCGTCCGTCTTGGCACCAAGCCCTACCACCACATTGCGAAGCGCCCTGTCATTCATATCGAGACATCTCTTCCAGACCACATTTCTGGTGTCAATCCCAAGCTCGTTTCCCTGATGGATATGATTATCCAGCATGGCGGCAAGCAGATTGTTGGCGGATGTGATCGCATGAAAATCACCCGTAAAATGAAGATTCAAATCCTCCATCGGCACCACCTGGGCCATACCGCCTCCCGCAGCGCCGCCCTTAATGCCGAAGCACGGGCCCAGTGAAGGCTCCCTCAGGGCGATCACCGCCTTCTTTCCAAGCTTTCCAAAGGCCTGTCCCAGTCCCACGCTGGTGGTCGTCTTTCCCTCTCCTGCCGGCGTGGGATTGATCGCGGTCACAAGGATCAGTCTGCCGTCCGGATTATTTCTGATCTTTTCCATATATTCATCGGAAATTTTTGCCTTATATTTTCCGTATAGCTCCAGATCCTCCTCCTTCATCTGCAGCTGCCCGGCTACCTCGGTTATGGGCCGCAGTACGGCCTCCTGTGCGATTTCAATATCTGTCTTCATATTCCGTCCTCCCGCCTCCTTCTTCTAAGTTTCCTCTATAAACTGCTCAAACTGTTCCTCGCTCATCAGCACCTTGCGGGGCTTGGTTCCCTCTTCCTCCCCCACTACTCCGGCCTCGCAGAGCTGATCCATAATTCTCGCCGCCCTGTTAAAGCCGATCTTGAACACTCTCTGCAGCATGCCGATGGATGCCTTGTCCTTTTCAATAATAAATTTTCCGGCCTCCACAAAATACTCGTCTCTGGCCTGTCCTCCTTCCTGGGAGCCTGTCCCGGAGGATACTCCGATACTGGATATCTTAGTCTGAACATCCTCACTGTAGACATTGCCAAGGGTCTGGTTCTTCAAAAATTCCACCACGTCAAAAACTTCCTTGTCGGAGACAAAGGCCCCCTGGACCCTGGCCGGCTTGCTGTAGCCCTGAGGATAAAAGAGCATATCTCCCTTTCCCAGAAGCTTTTCCGCACCCACCATATCCAGAATGGTTCTGGAATCCACGCCGCTGGAAACGCTAAAAGCCACACGGCTTGGCATGTTCGCCTTGATCAGACCCGTGATCACATCCACTGACGGCCTCTGAGTTGCTATGATCAGATGGATTCCGGCCGCTCTCGCCAGCTGGGCCAGACGGCAGATGGATTCCTCCACCTCCCCGGGAGCCACCATCATGAGATCCGCAAGCTCGTCAACTATGATCACGATCTGCGGCATTTTGGACGGTGCCTGGTCATCCCCCTTCTGCTTCATCTCCTCCACCTTTTTGTTGTAACCCTTAAGATCCCTGACATTGAATTCCGCGAACTTCTGATAGCGGTCATCCATCTCCGCCACACCCCAGTGCAGTGCGCCGGCCGCCTTCTTGGGATCTGTCACCACGGGGATCAGAAGATGGGGGATTCCGTTATAGACACTGAGCTCAACCACCTTGGGATCCACCATGATGAGCTTCACGTCATCCGGATGGGCTTTATACAGAATACTCATAATCAGTGTGTTGATGCACACGGATTTTCCGGAACCGGTAGCGCCTGCGATCAGCATATGAGGCATCTTCGCAATATCCGCCACCACGGTCTTCCCGGCGATATCCTTCCCGACGGCAAAGGCAAGATTGGAGGGGAAATCCTTGAACTCCTTTGCCTCAATCAGCTCACGAAGCGCCACCGACGTGTTTTCCTTGTTCGGCACCTCGATGCCGATCGCCGCCTTCCCGGGAATCGGAGCCTCCATACGGATATCGGTTGCAGCCAGATTCAGCTTGATATCGTCGGTGAGCCCCACGATCTTGCTAACCTTCACTCCCTGCTCCGGCTGCAGCTCGTATCTCGTCACCGCAGGTCCCTGGCTGATATCCGTGATCTTCACCTTCACGCCGAAGGTCTGCAGAGTCTGCTGCAGCCGCTGGGCGGTCTCCTTCAGCTCTCTTGTGGAATCACCGGATTTCTTCTCCCCCTTCTGAAGCTTGCTGATGGGAGGAAGCATATATTTTTTGGGAACATTGCTCTGCATTCCCTTATGTATCTGATCCGACACCGCAGCCTGAGGAGGCTGCGTCTGTCCCTCCGCGTTTTTCTTCGGTACCGCTTTGGGCTTATCGACCGCAGGAGGCTCCTGCGGCATCTCCAAAGTCTTCTCCCCACTCTCCTCAAAGACCTCCTCCGGCTCCGGGATCTCCTCTTCCTCCGCAAACAAGGCCGTGATTTCGCTCATGGCATCACTTGTGGTATCGGCATCGCTTCCATATACACTGTTAATCCGGATCTGGTCAAAGTCAAATACATCCTCCTCTTCCACGGGAGGCGTTTCCTCCGGTGCCGCGACCCTCTTAGTCTGCTCCCAAACCGTCTCGTCCTCCTGCCCCGGCGGGTCAACCTCACGGATATCGTGTCTGTCCATATCCTTCTGAGGTTCCGCCTTCTGGAGAGAGGTATCTATCATGACACCGCTGACTTTCTTATCCATACGGAGGATTTTTTCTTTTTCCAGTTCTTCCTCCCTTCGGGCCCGCTCCTCCTGACGGAGCCTGCGTTCCTCCTCTATTTCCTGTCTTCTGATCCGGGCCCGCTCGGCCCGGTACTCGGCATCCTCTCTGGTACGCTCATACATCCTGCGCCCGCCGTCCCTCACGCCGGACATAAAGGATTTTTCCGTCACCACCACAAGAGAAATAATTCCCCCCACCAGAACGGTGAGAACCGTGCCGATCATGCCAAGGAAATGATACAGAAGATAAGCGGCGCTTCCTCCGATAATGCCTCCTCCGTTCTTTTCCTCGCTGCAGCTCTTATAAATATCCGCGATCCGGTAGCTCTCCGCCATAGAGGGCTTCCCTGTGAAGAGTTCAAAAATCACTCCCGCGATCAAAAGCAGAAAGCCTCCCGCGACCAGCTTCCTGACCGCAATGGAATTTCCGCTGTTCACCATGCCGAAGGCAATCATGAAAAAGAGAACAATGGGCATCACGTAGGCCATGGTCCCGAAGATCCCGAACATAATGCCGCTTACCACATTGCCGGCCACGCCCACTACTCCAAAGTTGCATAAAAACAGAAATACGGACACAGCAAGCATGACGATCAGAAAAATTTCATCTCTGATCGCCGTATCCATTGGCTTACTGCCTCTCGTATATCTTCCCGCATTAGAACTTCTTTTCTGATAAGACCTGCCGGAGCCGCTCCTTGATCCTGAAGAAGCTTTTCCCCTGCCGGTCGTGCTTTTCTTTGTCTGTGCCATACAACCAAGCTCCTTTGACGCCCTAAAGCGTCACATAATCTTATACAGTATAGCATCTAAATTCTTTCTTGTCATCCACAAGATTTACTTCCTTTTTTCAGACTTACTGTTTTTTTCTTTTTATCAATAAGACTGTGAAGCTTTGACATGGCCTGTCTGATTCCGCCGGTCTCGCGGATAATGCCCTCCTCCACCGCTTCCTCTCCCACCAGAATCGTGCCAACATCCTTGGTCAGTACCCCTGTTTCCATCATGAGCTCCTCGAGGCGGTCCTGACTGATACCGCAGTGCGCGCACACAAATCCCGTGATCCTGTTCTGGATCTGCTTAAAATAATCGAAGGTCTGAGGCACTCCGATCACCATCCCGTTCATCCGGACCGGATGGATCACCATAGTGCCCGTAGGCACAATATAGGAATAATCCGTACTCACCGCTATGGGGACTCCGATGGAATGGCTTCCGCCAAGCACCAGGGATACGGTTGGCTTGCTTAAGGAAGCGATCATCTCCGCAATGGCAAGTCCCGCCTCCACGTCGCCTCCCATGGTGTTAAGAAGCACCAGCACCCCGTCAATGTCCTTACTGTCCTCAATAGCGGCAAGCTGCGGCAGGATATGCTCATACTTCGTTGTCTTGGAATTACTTCCCAGATTGTCGTGTCCTTCCACCTCCCCGATGATCGTAATCAGATGGATATTATTCTGTTTGCTGTTCTTGTCAAGAGTGACCTGCCCCGTCTCCTCGATCCGCTCGCTCCGGTGCTTTTCCTCTTCCACTTTCTTTTCCGACATACTCTCACCTCTATCTAAAAAATCCGTCTTGTCTTTTTTAGTATGTTTCCCTTTGGCTTTTTTATGCGGAAAAAATGGAATCTAAATGTCAAAGTCATCCTTTTCGTCAATTTCTATGTCAAAGTCGTCCTTTTCATCCAGCTTAAACTCCATGACCCTCTTCACATGCTTTTTGGGAAGCGGAAGAGGATTCTCTATATAATTGGTTTTCTTCCCGGCTTCCGGAGCTGTCTTTGCTTTGTCAGCCTCGATCTTCCTGTCCATCTCTTTCATAAACGCCTCTCCTTCCGCCCTCTTTGCCGCACTCCTGCTCCTCATTCCGGATAGAATCATTTTCAGAAGGATGCCCGCCGCCAGTGAGGAACACAGCCAGACCGGCAGCCACAAATCCAGATCCTGCCATCTGCCGCTGTCCTGCCGCAAACCCCCTTGTCCCCACCATGCCACCGCATCTGAAAAGCCGAAGCCCAGAATTCTCTGATACCCGGCCAGAGTCAGGATGATTCCGGATATGGTGCCGATCAGCGCCGGTACGAGCTTGTGCGCTCTCCCCCTGACTGAAAACAGCAGCACCGGAAAAAGAGCAAGGCCCGTGGCGTGTAAGCCGCAGACCAGTCCGAGCCCGAGCCCCGCAAGCAAAGGCAGCCCGACTCCCCTTTTCTCTTCCCCCATCCTGCTTACAAGGCCGAGAAGCATACACACAAGGGACCATGCGGACAGATAAAAGTTTTCAGGGGAAATCTTAAAAATACTGACTGTCATCCAGGGCAGAAGGGAAAACAGAAGCATCTGAAGGAGGGCTGATGCCTTTCCGAAAAGGGAGCGGTATCCCGAAGAGAGAAAGCAGAAAGAAAGGGCCTGCAGAACAATGTGGTAATAGACGATCACATCCATTCTGTTTCCCGTAAACCGCAGGATTGCCGAAAGGCTTCCCGAGTAGGCAAGGGCCGCACCCGATGTAAACACCGGTGTCATGTCCCCCGCCTGAATCATGGAAGCCTGATAGTAACCGTAATCATCCAGAACACTCATCTGTCCCGTACAGAGAAACCAGAACCGAATGAGCAGCACAAGAAGCAGGCCGAAAAATACCGCCAGGCCTTTTCTTACCTTCGATGAATCATTATTCGTCCCAGTTATGGTATACCGCCTGTACATCATCTTCCTCATCCAACAGATCGAGAATCTTGTTCAGATTCTTCACCGCCGCCTCATCTGTAAGCTCCACATAGTTCTGTGGAATCATGGTCACCTCCGCCGACGCAGTGCTGATCTTCGCTTCCTGCAGAGCCTGCAGCACCTGTTCGAAGTCATCGGGCTGCGTAAGGATCTCATAGCTGTCCTCCTCCTCCGAAAAATCCTCGGCTCCCGCATCCAGGGCCTGCATCATCAGCTCGTCCGCATCTCCCTCATACTCCTCCTTGTCAATGATGATCTGTCCCTTTCTGTCAAACATAAAGGACACGCACCCGGGAGTTCCCACGTTTCCGTTCCCCTTTGTGAAGGCATTCCTCACATTGGCGGCCGTCCTGTTCTGGTTATCCGTAAGCGCATCGACAATAATGGCGATCCCATTGGGGCCGTAGCCCTCATATGTAATATATTTGTAGTTGACGTTTCCCACGTCTCCCGCAGCCTTCTTGATTCCCCTGTCAATTGTATCATTAGGCATATTGTTAGCCTTTGCCTTTGCGATCACCTGCGCAAGCTTTGAATTGTTGGCCGGATCCGGACCGCCCTCCTTTACCGCCACCGCAAGCTCTCTTCCGATAATCGTGAAAATCTTTCCCTTAGCAGCGTCGTTTTTTTCCTTCTTATGCTTAATGTTTGCAAATTTTGAATGTCCTGACATAAAAACTCTCCTTTTCTTTTATTCCGATTTCTGATTGTCCGCGTCTTTCTCTTCCGCCTGCGCCAGCTTCGAAACCAGGACGCTTTTGATCATCCTGTTCTCCACGGCCAGTATTTTAAATTCATAACCGCCCACGTCAATGGAAAACTGCTCGTCCTCCTCAGGGATTTTATCCATCTTGGAGATCATAAACCCGTTTATGGTGTCGAATTCCTGCTCCCCAAAGGAGAGACCGAATTTCTCCGTGAGCTCCTCCAGCCGCGTGAGGCCGTCCATGATGTACTCGTCGTCATTTTCCGTCTCCGCAATATGTGCCTCATCCTCGTCATATTCATCCATGATATTTCCGACGATTTCCTCCAGAATATCCTCCATCGCCAGAAGTCCCGAGGTCTGACCGTACTCATCTATAATGATCACCATCTGAGTCTTTGTCTGCTGCATGGTCCGGAACAGTCCGTCTATATTCTTTGTCTCCGGCACGAACATCGCATCCCGGAGCAGCCCTGCAATCTCACCCACCGGAAGATTGATGTTCCCTGATATCTTGTAGGCGCGCATGGCATCCCGAAAGTGCAGGATTCCCACGATATGGTCAATATTCTCCTCATAGACCGGAAAACGGCTCTTGCTCTCACTGAGCATGTAATCAATGGCATCGGACAGGGATACTGTCCTGTCAATGGCCAAAATATTGCTCCTGTGAGTCATGATATCCCTTGCTTCCTTATCTCCCAGCTCGAAAATATTGGTGATCATCTCCGCCTCTGTAGCCAGAAGCACGCCCTGCTCATGTCCCTCGTTGACCATGGAGATGATCTCCTCCTCCGTCACATCCTCCTCGCTCTCGTCAGGACGGACACCGAAAACCCGGAGCACTCCCCTTGAAGTAACCGAGATCAGCCCCGTAATCGGGGTGAAAATCCGGGTCATGTAATATATGGGATTAATACATGCGAAAGCCCACTTCCATGCGTACCTCACTCCCAGCTTTTTGGGAATCAGCACGCCAAAGGTAAGTAATATGTACAAAAGCAGAGCCCCGGACAAGATAAGGGATGCGGCGGAAAGCAGTGCGGGATCCGGCTGCGTCTGAAAAAACCTCCCCGCAAGCTCCCTGTCTAGCAAAAACTGGATGTGCCTCCTCCAGACACTCAGGAAAAAGCCTCCCATCACGAGATTGATCAGGGTAATCACTAACTGAACGGTATTGATGTACCGCTCCGGGTCCACGGCTATCTCGTACAGCCGCCTGGCCTTTTTATTTTTTTTCTCCTCGGCCTCCTCATACAGATCCTTGGAATTCAGCTCCTTTGCCGCGGCTCCAAAGCCGTAGAACAGCATGTCAATCAGCAAAAGCGCCAAAAAGATGATATAACTGGCCGTAGGCCCACCATCGTCCATTTTCCCAACTCCTTTTTATCCTGAAATGCAAAATACCATTGTAAAATATACCATTTCCTTGACCAGCCGTCAAGCTTTCCGGGCAAGATGCTTTATGTAGTAAGCCCTAAACTGACCATCAGCCCTCTGCTTACCTCCCTCATAATGTCCTCGTCGAGATGACAGATTTTATCCTTCAGGCGCTGCTTGTCAATGGTGCGGAGCTGTTCCAGAAGAACAACGGAGTCCTTCACCATATCATATCTTCCCGCGCTCAGCTCTATATGAGTAGGCAGCTTTGCCTTATTCATCTTTGAAGTGATAGCCGCACAGATTATGGTAGGGCTGTGCCTGTTTCCCACATCATTCTGAACGATCAGAACCGGCCTTACGCCGCCCTGCTCCGATCCGATTACCGGCCTTAAATCCGCATAGTAAATATCCCCTCTTTTCATTTTTCACACACCCTTCATTCCAACAGGATATTTTTAAGTCAGTAAATAGTATAACCCCATTGTGAAAAGGTATTCAGCCGCCCTCAAAAATCCTCGTACCAGTCCCTGGTGCACAGAACCCCGCCGCCCTTTATATAGACTCTCGGGACCCTTTTTCCCAGATTGCAGGCAAGCTCATAGTTAAAACGGCCGGAAAGCTCTCCGAGCTGTTCCATGGTAATCTCCTCCTCCCCGTCTCTTCCAATCAGCGTGACCTCGTCTCCCATGGCGGCCTCCGGGATTTGGGTCACATCCACCATAAACTGATCCATACAGATCCGTCCAAGGATTGCCGCTCTCTTTCCCCGGATGAGAACATCCCCCCTTCCGGAGAGTCCTCTTGGATAGCCGTCACCGTAGCCTGCGGGTATGGTGGCGACGCGCATCTTTGAGGATGCCCGGAATATCCCCCCATAGCTGACCTCGTCCCCGACTCCGATCTCCTTGATATAGACGATGCGGCTGTGGAGGGAAAGCGCCGGATGAAGCGCGATAATATCTCTTTTCACCTCCCCGGAGGGCCACAGGCCGTACAGGGTAATTCCCGCCCTGACCATATCCATATTCGCCTCGGGAAGCTCCACGATTCCGGCGCTGTTGGAACAGTGACGGATGGGAATTTTGTATCCCGTCTCCTTCTCTATGAGGTCCGTAAAATTCCGGAAGCTGTCAAGCTGATGCCGCACCGCCGTCTTGTCTGTCTCATCCGCCCTGGCAAAATGGGTAAAAATCCCCTCAACCTGAATTCCATCCGTATCAAGCGCCTCCTTCACAAAGGAAAGCCCCTCTGCATCGGGCCTTATTCCGATCCGGTTCATTCCCGTGTCCACCTTGATATGGATTCTGGCCTTTTTCCCTGCTCCCTGAGCGCCAAGCTCCCTCACCGCCCCGGAAAGCTCAGACAATGTCTCTGGAAGAAATACCGTCATTCTGATTTCCTCCCGGATCATGCGCCTGTAGCTGTAGGGAAATGTAAAACCCAGAACCAGAACGGGCTTTCTGATACCCGCCCTTCTCAGGATAAAGGCCTCCTCCGCCGTTGCCACGGCAAAGCCTTGGCAGTAATCCAAAGGCTCCAGCGCTCTTGCTATGGGCACCGCCCCGTGGCCGTAGCCGTCAGTCTTGATCACCGCCATAATTCCCGTCCCCGGAGCAATATTTGCCTTCATGCTCTCCATATTTTCCAGAATTGCGTCAAGGCTCACCCTGGCATGAATTCTCTGATAATCTTCCCTCATTTTTATACCTCTTTTACCCTGCAGATTACATCCATAACTCCTTCTATGATATCCGAGGCCATAACCCCGTAACGGCTCCTTGCCCTCGCCGCCGCATCGCCCCCGTATCCGTGGAGACACACGCCTGCGCAGGCCGCCTCATAAGGGGGAAGCCCCTGGGCCAGAAGACCACCGATCACTCCGGCAAGCACATCTCCGCTTCCCGCAACGGCCATGCCGTCGTTTCCCGAAAGATTCAGGAAAACCGGCCCTTCCTCCGGAGCGGCGGCAAGCGTCACCGCATCCTTTCCCACAATAACACATCCAAAGCGTCTGGCAAGACTTTGGACGGCCCGCTTTCTGTCCCTTCCATACTCTTCCATGGTAAGGCCGGAGAGCCTTGCGAATTCTCCCGGATGGGGTGTCATGATCATTCTGCCCTTTTTATAGGAGCATACGGCCTCCTGCAGCTTTTGGCTTCCGGCAATCAGATTCAGTGCGTCCGCATCCAGCACAAGAGCTCTTTCACCCTCCCGGCCGTCCCCGCATTTTCCCGCCAGAACCTGATAAAGCAGCGCCTTGGCATCCTCTCCCTGCCCCATTCCGGGACCTGCAACCACCACGTCCGCCCAGCTCAGGGCTTTTCTTGCGCCGTCCAGATTGGGCATCTCCCCATAGCTATCCACCATGGCCTCGGGAAGCGTTGTCTGAAGGATCTCCCGGTTTGAGTCCGGCGTTATGATTTTCAACATGCCGGCACCCGTCCGGAAAATACTCCTTCCGCATAAAATGGCCGCGCCTGCCATTCCCCGGCTTCCCGCAATCAAAAGCACCCTGCCAAAGCTCCCCTTATGTCCCGCCGGATTCCGTACAGGAAGCCGATTTTGCAGCTCCTTTCCCGGATAGGTGAAGAAGGAAGGAAGACCTGCCTCTTTGAGGGCTCTCCCGTCCAGTCCGATCCGCCGGATAAAAAGCCTTCCCGCCGCCACTTTGCCCGGATACAGATAATGTCCCGCCTTCCCGTATTCAAAGGTCACGGTAAGATCCGCATAAACGCACCGTCCCAGCGCTTTTCCGGAATCCGCACTGATCCCGGAGGGAATATCCACCGAAGCCACCAGAGCTCCCTTTGCCCGGAAACGGGCGATTTCCTCCACTGCGCTCTCATACACTCCCTCAATGTCCCTGGAAAGGCCGATCCCGAAAAGACCGTCTATAACAATATCATATTCCGCTTCCGGCAATTTGCTAAAGACAGCGAACCCAAGATTTCGGAGAATGGAGAGCTGTTTTCTTGTCTCCGCGCTCACCCTCCTTCTGTTTCCCGGCATATAAAAGGAAACCTCCGCTCCCTTCTCGGCCAGCAGCCTTCCCACGGCCAGTGCGTCCCCTCCGTTATTCCCCGTTCCCGCAAATACCAGAATACGGGATTTTTTCCTGACATACCGCATCAGAACATCCCTCATCTCCATGGCGGCCCGCTCCATCAGAAGCAGCGGGGGAATCCCGATCCTCTCCATGGCAAAGCTCTCATATTTTTTCATTTCCTGCGCCGTGACAATATACTGCATATCTCTTTCCTTCCTCTCCAGGCTGCGGGCAGCAAACATGCTCCTGACAGATATTTCTTTGTCATGAATGGCAAATGCGCCATATCCCCGGCAGGGCAATGACGCATTATGTACCTATTTATCCTTATTCAGATATGCCATATCAAAAATATCAATTACATCCACTCCGAAAATATTATGCATATAATTATACAGCTCCTGATTCATATCCTCCTGCTCCTGCTTTCTGATCAGGCGTCTTTTCAGCTCCGTTCTCGTTTCGGAAATCCACCTGGCGTTCTCGTCAATCTCCGCCTTGTTCTTCCTGAGGACATCATAACAGATCTCCATGGTATGAATCATAAGCTCCCTGTTTACCTTTTCCATCTTTGCGGGAAGCTCTAAAACCTCGTCCTCATAATCCCTGAGCATTTCATTGCACTCATTGATCAGACGCTTGTTGTCGTTTACCTTATCCTCTGCTTTTTTGTTCTTTCCGCTGGACGCATCCTCCGCATTTTCCATAATCTCCTGCATCAGCTTCTTTTTGAGCGCCTTGATCTTGCGTATTTCCGTTCTGGCTTTTCCCTGTCTCTTTAACAGCTCATTGATCTCCTCCTGAAGCTTTAATACCTCCTTGTCAGGCTCCACGCTGCCAATAAGCTGATGCCACTGGTTATCCAGTGTCAATATCGGAATCTTTTTGCCGACAAGAGCCTCTCTGAACTCTTTATCCGATTTTGACATATTCCTGCCGCCTCCTATCGTCTCTGTCTCTATAATTTCCTGCCGTCCTGTTCGTAGCTGATGATATTATAGGTAAGCTTCATCAGACTGTCGGACAGATGAACATTCTCCACCTGTATGGATTCCGGAACATTCAAATCCACATGGGCAAAGTTCCAGATGCCCTTAATCCCATCCCTCACCAGCTGCTCCGCAACCGCGACCGCACTGTTCTTCGGAATGGTGAGAACCGCGATATCTATATTGTTCTCCTTGACAAAATCCGCAAGCTCCTCCATGGGCCTGACTGCCATGTCCCGGATCCTTTTCCCGTACAGAGAAGGATTATTGTCAAATATTCCCCTGAAGATAAAGCCTCTCCGCTCAAAATTCATATAATTTGCCAGCGCCTGCCCCAGATTTCCCGCCCCGATTATAATCAGACGGTGCTCCTTGTCAAGGCCCAGAATCTTACCGATCTCCTCATAGAGATACTCCACCTTATACCCGTACCCCTGCTGGCCAAAGCCTCCGAAATTATTAAAGTCCTGGCGGATCTGGGAAGCTGTCACCTTCATGATGTCGCTCAGCTCCTGGGAGGAAACACGCTCGATTCCCTCGTCCTTTAATTCGCCCAGATATCGAAAATATCTTGGCAGGCGGCTGATCACTGCCTGTGAGATTTCTTTACTTTCCACTTTTCTATCCTCTGAGAGCTTCATATATAGTCTTTTCTTATCATAGCGCAACCCAAAAAATATGTCAATCGGTTCGCCAAAGCCTGGCTCCATTGACAGAACCGGCCTGAAACGTTAAACTGTAACAGGAATCCGCAATTACAGAGGAAAGAAAGGATGTAACGCCATGATTTTATCGTGTCAGAATATAAGCAAATCATTTAATGAAAAATGTATCCTGCGAGGGTGTTCCTTCCATATAGAAGATTATGAGAAAGCCGCCATCGTGGGAATAAACGGAGCCGGCAAGACCACTCTCCTGCGCATTATCGTGGGGGAGCAGTCTGCGGACGAGGGAATCGTGACGCTCTCAAAGGGGAAAACACTGGGGTATCTGGCCCAGAATGAGGCGGTAAACGGCAGCAACACGATCTATGACGAGCTGCTCAGCGTAAAGGCGGACGTGATCGCCTTAGAGCGCCAGATCCGGGAAACGGAGCTCGCCATGAAAACCTCAGACCAGAAAACCCTCAACAGTCTCATGGAGAATTACTCCCGCCTCACCCATGCCTTTGAAACCGCGGGAGGCTACGCCTACAAGAGCGAGCTTACGGGCGTGCTCAAGGGACTTGGCTTTGGGGAGGATGAATTTGAAAAATCCATCGCCGCCTTATCAGGCGGACAGAAAACACGGGTTGCCCTTGGAAAGCTTCTCCTGCAGAAGCCTGATCTGATCATCCTGGACGAGCCCACCAACCACCTTGACCTGAATTCCATCGCCTGGCTGGAAACCTATCTTCTGAATTACAAGGGAGCCGTGATCCTGGTCTCCCACGACCGTTACTTCCTGGACCGGATCGCCACCAAGGTCATCGAGATCGACCAGACAAAGGCCGTTTCCTTTTCCGGCAACTATTCAGACTATGCCGTCAAAAAGGAGCAGCTGCGCATGGCCGCCTGGAAAGCCTATGTGAACCAGCAGCAGGAAATCAAGCATCAGGAGGCCGTGATTGAAAAGCTCCGGAGCTTTAACCGGGAAAAATCCATCAAGCGGGCCGAGAGCCGTGAAAAGATGCTGGATAAGATGGAGGTCATCGAAAAGCCCACCGAATCCCGCACCGATATCCACATGAAGCTGATACCCAAATTTCAGAGCGGGAAGGACGTTCTTGCCATGGAGGGGCTCTCCAAGTCCTTTGGGGATAATCTGCTTTTCTCCGGCATCAGTATGGACATCAAGCGGGGGGAGCATGTCGCCATCATCGGAGACAACGGAACCGGCAAGACCACTATCCTGAAAATCATCAACGGAATCCTGGAGGCGGATGCCGGAAAAATCACCCTGGGGAGCCATGTACATATCGGCTACTACGACCAGGAGCACCACGTGCTTCATCCGGAGAAGACATTGTTTGAGGAGATATCGGACGCTTATCCCTCCCTCACAAACACAGAGATCCGCAATACCCTTGCCGCCTTTCTCTTTACCGGCGAGGATGTGTTCAAGCTGGTGCGCGACTTGAGCGGCGGCGAGAGGGGCCGGGTCTCTCTGGCCAAGCTCATGCTCTCGGAATCCAACTTCCTGATTCTGGACGAGCCCACCAACCATCTTGACATCACCTCCAAGGAAATTTTGGAGGATGCCCTGAATTCCTATGAGGGAACCGTTTTGTACGTGTCTCACGACCGTTATTTTATCAACCGTACCGCCTCCAGAATACTTGATCTCACAGGCCATACCCTGATCGAATATCTCGGCAATTACGACTATTACCTGGAAAAAAAGGAAGTTCTGGAGCAGAATATCCTGGGGCCCTGCGGCCCCGCAAAGGAAAAGGATTCCGTCTCAGAGGGTAAGCTGGACTGGCAGACAAAGAAGGAGCAGCAGGCCCGACTCCGAAAGAAAGAAAACGACCTGAAAAAATGCGAGACCAAAATAGGCGAGCTGGAAACAGAGCTCTCCGATCTTGATAAGGAGATGGAAAAGCCCGAGGTGGCAACCAATGTGGCCAGACTGCAGGAGCTTGCAAAAAGGCAGGAGGAGATAAACGCCCGGCTGGAAGAGCTGTATGAGCTCTGGGAGACGCTTGCCCAATAGCCCCTCTTTTGTATCTCTGACAAATAATCCGCCCGTCAGCGTTTTTCTATCCTGACGGGCGGATTCTCATTCATCCGTTTTACAGTGCGTCAAAGGTCTCCCGGATCGCCTTAATGAAATCAAGACTGTTCAGAATCACCGGATTCTCACAGGTGGAAATCAGAGACAGGCTCTTTGTCATCTTTCCGTCCTCCACGGTCTTGACACAGGCCCTCTCCAGCTTGTCCGCAAACTCCGTCAGCTCCGAAATCCCGTCAAGCTCCCCTCTCTTTCTGAGTGCTCCGGTCCATGCAAAGATTGTGGCAATGGAATTGGTGGAGGTCTCCTCCCCCTTCAGATGCTTGTAATAGTGGCGCTGTACCGTTCCGTGAGCCGCCTCGTACTCATAAACGCCGCTTGGAGAAACCAGCACGGAGGTCATCATGGACAGATCCCCGTAGGCGGTTGCCACCATATCCGACATCACGTCCCCGTCATAATTCTTGCAGGCCCAGATAAAGCCTCCCTCGGAACGGATCACTCTCGCCACGGCATCGTCAATCAGCGTATAGAAATACTCGATCCCCAGTTCCTCGAATTTTCCCTTGTACTCTGCATCATAAATCTCCTGGAAAATGTCCTTGAACGTGTGATCATATTTCTTGGAGATGGTGTCCTTGGTTGCAAACCACAGATCCTGCTTTGTATCTACCGCATAATTAAAGCATGCCCTGGCAAAGCTTGAGATGGACTTTTCCGTGTTGTGAATTCCCTGAAGGATTCCCGCCCCGTCAAAGGTATGTATCAGCTCCCGGATTTCGCTGCCGTCCTCCGCCGTATAGACAAGCTCCGCCTTTCCCTTTCCGGGAACCTTGATCTCCACATTCTTATATACGTCGCCGTAGGCGTGGCGGGCGATGGTGATTGGCTTTGTCCAGTTTGCCACATAGGGAACGATACCCTTTATGAGAATCGGGGAGCGGAAAACGGTTCCGTCCAGTATAGCCCGGATCGTGCCGTTGGGGCTCTTCCACATCTCTTTCAGGTCATACTCCGTCATTCTTGCGGCATTAGGAGTGATGGTGGCGCATTTTACCGCAACTCCGTGCTTTTTTGTTGCCTCGGCGCTGTCAACCGTTACCTGGTCGTCCGTCTCGTTCCGGTGCGCAAGACCCAGATCATAATACTCTGTTTTCAGATCAATATAGGGAAAAAGAAGCTCGTCCTTTATCATTTTCCACAGAATACGGGTCATCTCATCCCCATCCATTTCCACCAGAGGAGTCGTCATTTTGATTTTTTCCATTGCACTGTCTTTCCTTTCTCTCAATTTTCTTTTTTGTAGATATCATACCATCCGTTCTTTACTATATTATCATATGCGTTCTCCATATGTACAGTGGCCGCCCTCTCCGCCTCCGAAGAATCTCCCGCCTTAATCGCCTCCATGATCCTGCGGTGCTCCTCATTGGAGGCGATTCCTCTCTCTTTGGTGGAAAGAGTCTTCTTCCTGATCCGTATCACATACTGGTGGAAATCCTGAAGCAGGTTCTCCAGCATCTTGGAATCGCAGGCCTCATAGAGAATATGATGAAACCTGTTATCCAGCTCCGCCATCTGTTCCATGTGGCCCTTGGAGGCGTGAAAGCTGGCAAGATATACATTCTCCTCCAGCTCCTCCAGCTGTTCCCTGGTGATATTCTTCGTGGCGAGCCTTGCGCACATGCCCTCAAGGGAGGAACGGATCATATAAATATCCTTCACGTCCTTGGCAGTGATTCCCGTGACATACGCCCCCTTATTGGGAACAATCTGGATCAGGCCTTCCAGCTCCAGCTGCCGGAATGCCTCCCGCACCGGAGTTCGGGAAACGCCAAGCTCCTCTCCGATGGCTACCTCCCTCAGCTCCTCGTTTTCCTTGTATTTGCCGCTTAAAATATCCTCGCGCAGCCTGTGGAACACTCTCCCTCTCAGGGAATACTTGTCAGTCACTTCTTTCTTGAGATCAAAACTGCCCATCTGCCTTTTATTCCTGCCTTTCTGTCCTTCCAATACTGGTTTTCAGCGCTCTGCCGGCATTGGTTATCTGTTCAATCAGCTCGGAATCCGTGATCACCGTGACACGGCCCTCCTCATACTGCTGATCCACCCACCTCTTGACCTGCGCAACCACGGGACTGGACTTGTCCACCTGCTTATCTCCCTTCAGCCTGAAATAGGTGTTGATCCAGTGTGCGATTCCCGCAAGCCCGGAGGTATTCGACACGGAGCAAAGAACCGGCCTGTTCAGAAATTTCTCCGTGTCAAAAATATTATAGATCTCCTCGTTTTTCAGAAGGCCGTCCGCATGGATTCCGGCTCTGGTGACGTTAAAATTCTTTCCCGCAAAGGGAGTCCTCTCCGGAATATGGTATCCGATCTCCTTCTCATAATACTCCGCAAGCTCCGTGATCACCGTGGTGTCCATACCGTTCAGGTCACCCTTAAGCTGGGCATACTCAAAAATCATCGCCTCGAGAGGAGTATTTCCCGTCCTCTCTCCGATACCAAACAGAGACGTGTTCACGCCGGAGCATCCATAGAGCCATGCCGTGGTGGAGTTCACCACCGCCTTGTAAAAGTCATTGTGCCCATGCCACTCGATCAGCTCGTGAGGCACTCCCGCATGGGTATGAAGCGCATAGATGATTCCCTGTACGCTTCTGGGAATCACCGCTCCGGGATAATTCACGCCGTAGCCCATGGTATCGCAGGCCCTCACCTTGATGGGGATCCCGTACTCCTTCATCAGCTTCATCAGCTCCAGACAAAAGGGAACAACATATCCGTAGATATCCGCCCTGGTCACGTCCTCCAGATGACATCTGACGCTGATTCCCTCCTCGAGACAGTCCCTGACCACGCCAAGATAATGCTCCAGGGCCTGCTTTCTTGTCATTTTCATCTTCAGGAAAATATGATAGTCGGAGCAGCTCACCAAAATACCGGTCTCCTTCATTCCGATCTCCTTTACCAGCTTAAAGTCCTCCTTGCTGGCCCGGATCCAGCTGGTGACCTCCGGAAATTCATAGCCTCGCTCCATGCATTTGTAGACTGCGTCGCGGTCCTTCTTGCTATACAGGAAAAACTCGCTGGCCCGGATCATCCCGTTAGGACCTCCCAGCCTGTGAAGGTAATCATAGATCCTTACGATCTGCTCCGTGGTATACGGCGCTCTCGACTGCTGTCCGTCCCGGAAGGTGGTGTCCGTGATCCAGATTTCCCTTGGCATATTGTGGGGAACGATCCTGTCGTTAAAAGGGATCTTCGGAACCTCGGAATAGGGAAACATATTCCGGAACACATTGGGCTTTTCCACGTCGTCCAGAATATACATATGCTCCTCTATTTCAAGAAGGTTGTTCTTGGTGTTTAAAGATACCGGTCTGTCGGTAAAAATATTTTTTCCATCAGCCATTTCCGGTCTCCTCCCTTGTAATAGTTTTTTCTCTGTATAATTGTATACAACGGAACATCCTATGTCAATAAGGAATTTATCTGAATCATCCCCCACCCCTGCTTGTTCCAGGGCTCGCCAAGATCCCTGGCCGTGTGCAAAAGCTTTCTCTTCACCTGTTCATTGTTGAGATAAGGATACTTCTGCAGGAGAAGCGCCGCAGCTCCCGAGACAATGGGCGTGGCCATGGAGGTTCCGCTCTTTTCCGCATATGCGTTCCGGTATCTCCACCCTCTCCTCTCGAAAAAGGCGTTGCAGGAAATAATATCAGTCCCGGGAGCCACAAGATCCGGCTTCTTCATTTCATAGAGGCTGGGGCCCCTCCCGGAATAGCTCTCGCACAGATGCTCTCTGTTACCGAAATAGCCGCCCTCATTGCACCCCACCGTGATCACCTCCTTTCTGGCTCCTATGGGAGATATGGTCATGGGCTCGGGACCGGAATTTCCGGCGGCGCATACCACCACCATACCGCACATCCATGCCTCGTCCACAAGGCTGAGCACCTTTTCCATCCTCTCCCGCTCCATGCCCTCTCCCATTCCGATGGAAATATTAAGGATACGGATATCATATTTCAGACGGTTCTTCAACACCCACTCGATTCCTCCCGCCATGCTTTCAATGATCCCGTCACCCTTATAATCCAGCACCTTTCCCACAATCAGCCTGCTCATGGGAGCGATTCCCCTGTATTTTCCGTCGGAGAGCCTGCCGCTCCCGCACATGCAGCCCGCCACATGCGTTCCGTGTCCGCTGTCGTCATACAGGGATCCCTTCCCGTTCACAAAATCCCTGAACCCGATAATTCTATCCTCAAAGTCAGGATGTCTGGCTATTCCCTCTGGTGCGAGATAAATGTCAGAACTCTTTTTCCTTCCAATGGATCTCCAGCTCCTCCCGTCTGACAATAATCCTGTCTATCCACCTGTCAACCTGTTCCCTTGTCAGCTTCGAAAGCCCCAGAAAATCCATGAGTACGGACATCTCCCTTCCTGCCCCGCACTCCCTTACGGCCGCATCAAGCTCCTCCTTTATCTCTTCAAGCTGCAGGCGCAGCCCTTCCTCTCTTTCCTTCCGGACGCTTCCTTGCGTCCAAAATCCGTCTGCGGTTTCCTCTCCCGTGACAAAGCGCTCATATCCTTCCAACCGCTCCCTGCCCAGCCTGCGAAGTTCCCTCTCCGCTTTTTCCCTTTTCCTTTTCAGTCTCCTTAGCCGCTCCGAGATCATTTCCCGCCTCTGTTCCCAGATCCGCTCCACGTCAAAGGCTTCCGCCGCCTTTTTCTGCATTTCAAGAAGAACCCTTTTCTCCGCCGCAGTCCCGTCCAGCTTCCTTACGCATTTCTCTTCTCCGCTCACATACCGCCCTTCACAGCTGAAATAAAAGCTTTTTCCCCGCCGGATGCGGAGATTCCTCCCGCATCCGGCACAGACAAGCTTTCCCGTAAGCGGGTGCCTGGCACCTCCCTTCCGTGTCCTTTTCCTTCCCCGGCTCCTTTGAACCTCCTCAAACACCTCCCCTGACACCAGAGGCTCGTGATGATTGTGACATATTTTCCACTCCTCCTTGGGCCTCAGATGGCTTTTTCCCCCTGTCTCTCGTCTGTAATATTTCCCGTATACCATATCTCCCGCATAAACGGGATTTTCCAGTATATGACAGATCTGCGAGCTGCTCCAGAGATACCTGCCGCCTTTAGGCCGCCGTTCCCGTTCCGTATTCCCGGCCCGTAGGGCGGCCGGAGTACCGATTCCCTCCTGATTGAACCGTCTTGCGATCTGTACCGAGGTCATCCCATTTTGTGTGAGCTCGAAAATCCTCCTCACCACCCCGGCCTCGCCCTCCTTTACAATAAGGCGGTGTCTGTCCTCCGGATCCTTCTCATATCCAAAGGGAACATTGGCGCTTACGAACTGCCCCATTTTCTTCTTCGCATCCAGAGCAGCCTTCACCTTCAGGGAAAGATCCTTGCTGTACAGGTCATAAAGGAGGTTCTGGAACGGTATTTCGATCTGTCCCGTTCCGGCGCTGTCCGTACCGCTGTCGTAATGATCGTTCACGGAGATAAACCGTATTCCCATAAAGGGAAAAATCTGATCAATATAAGTCCCAAGCTCTATATAATCTCTGGAAAATCTGGAAAAATCCTTGACCACGATACAGTTGACCGCAAGCTCTCCTGCCGCCTTCAGCAATGCCTTCACCCCGGGTCTTTCAAAATTGGTTCCCGAATACCCGTCGTCCAGAAACTCCTCCAGCTCATAATCCTGAAAATGCTCCTCCACATAACTGCAAAGCAGCTTCCTCTGTGTGCTGATGCTTCCGCTTTCGTCACGTTTGATTCCCTCCTCTTCCTCCTGTCTGGACAGCCGCAGATATATGGCAATCCTTATTTCTTTCCGCACTCGACAGAATCTCCTTCCATATTAAAAATAAAATCTGATTTAATTATGGATAATGACAGACTGTTAAATTTATGCTAAAATTTTAATAATAATATTCAGGGGGAACAGCTATGACCGATCAGAAATTGGACCATAACCTAATCGAATATATCCTGACCGCAAGCGACGAGCTGAATCCGTCATCTTCCATGGATCCTCAGTCCGCCCGCACCGCACATGAAGTGGTAGCCTTTATGGACGAAATGCCCGGCGGATTTTTGATCTACCATGCGGAGGGCAACGAAGAAATTATCTATGCCAATAAGGCGCTGCTGCGAATTTTCCAGTGCGATTCCCTGAAGGAATTCAAGCAGCTGACCGGAAATTCCTTTAAGGGAATGGTTTACTGTGCGGATCTCGAAGAGGTGGAGCAGAGCATCTGGGAACAGATTGCGGACAGCCAGTATGACCTTGACTACGTGGAATACAGAATCGTCCGCAAAGACGGTGAAATCCGCTGGGTGGAGGATTACGGCCATTTTATCAAGGTAGACCATATCGGCGGCATCTTCTATGTGTTTCTGGCCGATGCGACAGAAAAGAGAAAGGAAAAGGCCGCAAAGGAACAGAAGCTGCAGAATCTGATCGAAGAGTACGACAAGGAGAGAAGGCTCATCAATCAGGAGCATCTCCGGCGTCTCGAAGTAATCGAGGGTCTCAGCGTAAACTACGAGACCATTCTCTATGTGGATCTGGACACGGACCGGATCCTTCCCTACCGTCTGAGCAACCGCACGGAATCCAGATTCAGCGAGGAGTCCCCGATTCAAGGTTTTCTCTGGTTTACCAGCGACTATATCTCCACCTGGGTTCATCCCGAAGACCGGGATATGGTCTTTCGATACACCTCGCCGGAATATATCCGTAAAAAGCTGTCCGAGGGCAATACATATTATATAAATTACCGTATTTTAAAGGACGGGAATGTCCAATATCTTCAGCTGCGAATCGTGAACGTGGGCAATAAGGAGCAGCTCTCACAGGTTGTCATGGGATACCGCAGAATCGACGAGGAGGTGCTGCGGGATATCGAACAGAAGAAGATGCTGGAAAGCGCCCTCCAAAAGGCCAATCTGGCCATTATCGCAAAGAACACCTTCCTCTCCAATATGTCCCACGATATGCGCACCCCCCTGAACGCCATATTCGGCTTCACCACCCTGGCCAAAAGCCATATTCCGGACTTTGAGGCCGTACGGAATTATCTGGACAAGATTGAGAGCTCAGGACGCCAGCTCCTTGACCTGATTGACAAGGTCCTTGAGATCGCCTGGTCCGAGACCAATGACACGCATCTTACCGAGACGGCCTGCAACCTTCTCGACATCCTGCAGGACGTACACAAAACCATACTTCCACAGGCCCTGGAAAAAAAGATAAGCTTTTCCCTCCATGCGGAAAAGCTCAGCCACTGCGACGTTTACAGCGATCCAGACAAACTGCGCCAGCTTCTGATTTATCTTTCCAACAATGCGGTAAAATACACGGAAAGCGGAGGCCTGGTTGACGTGGTCGTCACGGAGCTGGAAAAGCTGCCAAACGACTATGTCTCCTACCAGTTTGTGATCAGGGACACGGGAATCGGTATCAGCCAGGAATTCCTGGAACACATTTTCGATCCCTTCGAGCGTGAAAAAAATACTACCTTCAGCGGCGTGCCGGGTACCGGTCTTGGCCTCACCATTGCCAAAAACATCACGGAGATGATGGGCGGAAACATAGAGGTCACCAGCATGGTCGGCACGGGCAGCACCTTCACCGTAACCTTGCGCTTCCGCATACAGAACCAGCCCCAGCATCTCTCCGGCAGCTCGGACAATGTTTTGTCCAGGCTTATGAAGAAGAAAATTCTTCTTGTGGAGGACAATGCCATCAATCAGGAGATCGAAACCGAAATTCTTCAGGGGATCGGATTTCATATTGAGACGGCGGAGAACGGACAGGTTGCCGTTGAGAGGCTGAAAAATTCGGATCCCTCCGAATACGCTCTTGTGCTGATGGATATTCAGATGCCTGTCATGGACGGACATCAGGCGGCAAGGGCAATCCGAAAGCTGGAAGACAAAAGGCTGGCCCATATTCCAATCATTGCGCTTTCCGCGGATGCCTTTGAAAGCGACAAGCGCCTATCCATCGAATGCGGCATGGACGCTCACCTGACGAAGCCCATTGATGTCCCGCTGCTTCTGGAAACCATGGTGAAAACCATTCAGCTCCACTTTAATCTGTACGGTGAATTTACTGAATAGAACGGCGGAATCTGAACACGATTTCTATCCGCTTATTCTCATAGACTGAGATTTTTTCGATCAAAGCCCCTGCTAGTTCCCGGTCCAGCTCGGCGGAAACGGCAGGGGAATACAGCTTACGCAAAAGCTCTGCTTTTCTGTCCAGCTCCAGCAGCGCTCTGCTTTGCGCTTCCTTTTCCCTCTCCCACTTTTGTGAAAGCTCACGGAGCCTCTCTCCGCTCTCCTCCTTCCAGCGAAGAAATTCTTCCTGATCCGCCCGGCCCTCTGTGTATCTCTGATACAGCCCGCTTCCCTTTTTGCTCACCGCCTCCCGATCCGCCCGCACCCGCCGAAGCCTCTTCTCCCAGAATTTCTCCCTCCTTTTCCGCAATTTCTCCATCCCGTTCCTTAAGACCGGCAATTCCGCTTCCATAAAAAGCATGATTCCCACGGACGTTCTAAGAAGCTCCCCTACCTTGCCTCCGCCAATATACCTTCTCCCGCAGAATCGACCGTCTATCCGTGAGGAATATCTGCAAAAATACCTATATGCCCCAGTCTCCTTCCCGCACAGCTTCTTTTTCCCATAAGCGCTTTTTCCCAGCCTCCTGCCGCAGCTTCCGCAAAATAAAAGCCCCTCAAAATAATCATGTCTACCGACCTCCTGCACACTCCCTCCGCCCCCTGACGTTTTCCTTCTGTCCTCAAACCTCCTGGCCGCTTCTGTAAACTGCTCCTGTGTGACGACGGAGGCTTCGGTCCATGGCATTCCTCCCGCATAGACCTTATTCAAAAGAACGGACCGGATACAGCCGGACGACCACTCCAGAGGCTCCTCTCCCTCACCGGCGGACACATGACCGTACCTTCGGTATTCCGCCGGTCTGTGTACTCTGTCCTCAAAAAGGCGTCTGCGGATCCCTGCCAGACTTTCTCCCCCGTTCCAGAGCCCGTAAATTCTCTTTACCACCTCCGCCGCATCCCTGTCAGGGACGAGGTATCTGCGTCCGTCAAGACAACAGAGCCTGTAGCCATAGGGCGCATTTCCTCCCGCAAAGCTTCCTTCCCCCGCAAGAAGCCTCCGGGAGCTTTTCACCTTGACGGAGATATCCCTTGCGTACAGTTCATTGGCGAGATTGATCAGATTCACCGAAAGCGCATCTTTATCGGAATAAAGGCTGTCAAAGGAATCCGCCACGGAGATGAAGCGCACTCCCAGGAACGGAAAAATCTTCTGTATATAATTTCCCGTCTCTATATAATTCCGGCCGAATCGGGAGAAATCCTTTACCAGAATACAATCCACCTTTCCAAGACGCACATCCTGCATCAATCTCATGAAGCCCTCCCTGGAAAAACTGGTTCCCGTCTTTCCCAGATCCACATAACAGTCAAATAAAACTATCTCCGGATATTTCTCCATATAAGCCCTGGCAACCGCAATCTGGTTTTCTATGGACTTGTTTTTGTCATTGTGGCTGTCAACCGACAGCCTGGCATAAATCCCGGCAGAATAAATCCTCCCCACTTCCGTTTACACTCCCTCCTCCCGAAACCAGATACGGACACATTTATTCTCATAGACATAAACACGGTTCACATGGGAGAGAAGCTGATCTCTGCTCAGAAATTCATGATCGGGATTTCTGTCCGCCTCACCCTCAAAATCCTTCTGTTCCTCCGCAGCCCTCCTTCTTTGATATTCCTCCTGTCTCCTGGCGGCCTCATTTATTCCCCGGTATTTTCTCTCATAGATCTCTCCAAAGGCCTTAAAATCCTCCTCCGAGAGAATTCCCCTCTTCCTGTCCTCACCAAGGCGCTTCTTCAGAATGAGATACCGCTGGGCCTCCCTGTGAAGCCGCTGTATCTCATTCTGCAGATTTCTGAATTTTAGCGCCTCCTCTTCCCCGCTCCCTTTGCGAACCTTCTCCTTCCTTTCCAAGGGACAGTTCTCCCTCTCCCTCAGCACAGAGCGAACCTTTTCCTTAAGCTCCTCTTCCGATATACTGTGTCTGCTACACCCCCTCCCTTCATTTTTTGCCGCACAGATGAAAAATATTTTCTCTCCCTTCTTATTCATGTTCCGCCTTCGGATCATGGGGCTTTGGCAGTCTCCGCAAAAAAGAAGACCGGAAAAAAGATGAGCCGCTTCCTTTCCTCTGCAGGCTCTCGACTTTGTCTCAAGGAGTCTGTGCGCCTTGCCGAAATCCTCTTCAGATACCAGCGGCTCATGAGTGTGTTCAACCCGGATCCACTCCTCCCTTGACTTTTTCCTTCGCACAGACAGCTTATAATTTATCTTTTCGCCCTTCCCCTGCACCATGGTTCCGGTATATATTTCATTAGTCAGAATGCGCATCACCGCAGAGGCCGACCATCTGGCCATTCCGTTCCCGCCGAAGCATGTACAGTAGCTTTCTCCCTGTATTCTCTTATACTCCATAGGGGAAAGAATTCCGAATTCATTCAGCCGCCTGGCAATTGCGGCCGCACTTATCCCCTCTAATCTCCACGCAAAGATATCCCTCACCACCTGTGCCGCATAAGCATCCGGCACGAGCCTTCCCTTTCTGCCGGGATCCTTCCTGTAGCCATAGACAGGAAAGGCGCCTGTGAATTCTCCTCTTTCTCTCTTTGCAGTCTGATGACTTCTCACCTTGCAGGAAATATCCCGGCAATAGGAATCATTTACAAAATTTTTTACGGGAAGGACAAGGGAAAACTCGTTATAGCCTGCCGTCAGGGAATCATAGTGATCGGTGATTGCGATAAAACGCACGCATAAAGCCGGGAAGGTTTTCTGAATCAACCGCCCGGCTTCTATATAATCTCGTCCCAGCCTTGAAAGATCCTTTACAATCACACAATCCACAAGGCCGGTCTCCACATCCCTCATCATCTGTCCAAACCCGGGTCTTTCGAAGCTCACTCCCGAATACCCGTCATCCACATAAAAACCATAGACCTGAATATCACTGTGCCCATCAACAAAGGATAAGGCAAGCTCCCGCTGGGATTGAATGCTGTTGCTCTCCCCGATCCCTCCGTCCTCTCTTGACAATCTAAGATAAATACCTGCACGATATATTTTCTTTTCCTTCATACGCCGCTCTGAAACCGCTTTTTTTCAGCATATGCGCACTGCGGATTGTCTCATGTCAAAAAGGCATTAAGGAAGCGCCATCCCCCGTATCAAGCATGGCAATAACAATACTGCGCTTCCCACAGGATCTGACCAGCTCATCCAGACAGCCTATCTGCTTTCTTACCCGAAGCATAAAAAACTCCCGGCTTTTTTTACTATGATATGCCGGAAGTTTCTTATATGTTTATAGTGTTTTTCGTTTTCCCCTGAAAAAGAACATGGCAACCGCCGCCGCAAACAGGCCTGACGCCAAAAACCATTTGGGATGAATGCCATCGCCGGTATCCGGCGTGTCGTCCTTGCTTCCCATTGCAATATAGGCACTGCCATTTTGCACGGTTCCCTGTCCGTAAATCCCCGAAGAATACTGATAAATTCCATACGGGGAAAAATGCTTCGCCGTAAACTGAATATAGTCCCCGTCTTCCAGACTCACGATCTGATACGGTACCGCCTCCAGCTGTCCGTCATCATCAAGAGTCACCACATGGAGTCCCTCTGTGCCGATGCTCTCCGGCTTTGGAATCTGCACTGTGGCGGACTGCTTTCCCAGCTTTGTGATGGGAATATCGCCTGCACGGTCAGACAGAGTAATATCCAGCCCCAAGAGTCCGGACGGTTCTCTTCCACCGTAGAGCTCCCTGTAGCCTGCGGTAATCCGTTCCGCCGCTTCCTCTGAATCCGTAATCCTGAGCACGAAGCTTCCTGAACTTCCCGGCAGCTCGGCCATAATTCCACCGCCCAGGGATGAAAGCCTCTGACTCTCTATCCGCACCTCGATACCGTCTTGAGCCTCCTGCTCCTCTCCGGCCGCTGTCAGGTCGGCAGCAACGCCACCCTGCTCATAGTAGACAATTCCATGGAAACCCAGTTTCCCGCTCTCGAGCACGGTTCCTGCAAATTCCAGGACACCGTCAGGCACATGCGCCTCCTTGCAGTCTCCAAAGGCATACACTCTTGCGGCTTCATTGGAAAGCCTCTTTGCGCCGTCTCCCACAGTGAGAACCGGCAGCCTCTCTCCCTCGAACACCACGGTATCCGTACCGCCCGAAAGCGCATAGGCTCCCAGACCGATCTCCTCCATGGATGCCGGAATCACTACCTGAGACAGCGGACAGTCAAAGAAAGCCCGATCCTCCGCTTTTACGAGATTTCTCCCTCCGTTCACTGTTTTCAGATTCTTACAGCCGCTGAAAGCCGCTTCGCCGATCACTGTCACGGAGTCCGGAATATTCACCGCGGTAATTCCCATGTGATCCTTGAAAACCTCCGCACCGATCTGCTTCACATTGTCCGGGATATTCACAACGCTGTCCTTACCGGAATAAGCGATTAAAATTCCGTCGCCTGCGACGACAAAAGTATCTGTCTGTGCCGCCAGCCAGGGTGTCTTTGCAAAAGCGTTTCCCTCTATCTGCTTCACGCTCTCCGGAATAGTCACGCTGCTGAGCTCGTCACAGTGATAAAAAGCGCCGTATCCGATCTTTTCCATTCCTTCCGGAATGACGATCTGTGCAAGATTCGACCTGGCAAATGAAAAATCCCCGATCTCCGTAATCCCTGGCTCAATCTCATACTCCTCCAGGTCAGCATCCTGATAATAAGCCTGTGCCGCTATCTTTGTTCCGACCACGGTATATTTAGGAAAATTCTCTCCCTTTGCCGCATCATCAAAGAGAAGATCCCCGATTGTCTCTCTTCCCTCTGATCCGCTATCCGCCGTCGCATTTTCCAGCTGTTCGCCATGCTGCGCTGCCGAAGTGTTCTCCGTTCCCAAATCAATCCTGGGACGTTGATCCTGCCCTGACATCACGCCCTGTCCGTTATCAATAAAAACAACGGCGCGTCCTGCCACGATACTGGATTCCCCAAGCAGTCTTCCGGTTCCCGTACTCTCCCCGATCGTGATGGGAGATTCCGGAGGCAGAGGCTGCTCTTCCGGTACAGGCGTGGCCTCCAAAGCATCCTCCCCTGAAGTCTCCTCGGACACCGCATCCTCTCCCGTGGTTTCCGGCAAAATCACATCCTCGGAGGAAATCACCTGGGAATCCTGTACATCCTCGTATTCAACCCGGTCAACCTCCGAAGCCTTGAAGAGCGCCGCAAACTCCGCACCATATGTGTCAGGCTTCGCCTCAAATTCCACCCGATAACATCCGTCAAACGCCGTGGAATTAATATTTACCATGGAATCCGGCAGAGATACCAGCGTAAGATTAACGCAGTCCTCAAAAGCCTTTGCCTCTATACTCCTTACGGGAAGCGGAATACTAACCGATTCCAGATTCAGACAATTTGAAAAGGCATAGGCCGGTATATTCTTTATATTGCTGTCGAAGGTAACATGTCTTAGATAAGGATTTCCCCAAAAAGCATAGGCGCTGATCTCCTCCAGCGATTCCGGCAGAGTAATTGCCTCTCTCTCGTAAGCCGGCATCATGGCATAGAGAATCGTTTTCTCATCATCATACAAAATACCATCGCTGTAGGTTAAATAAGGGTTTCCGTCCTTTAAATTAAGACCGGAAAGATTGCCGCAGCCTGCAAAAATACCGCTTCCAACCTTTTTCAGGCCAGTCCCCAGAGTGACATTCCGCAGCTCTCTGTTATTGGAGAAGGCGGCGACCTCCACCTCCGTTACGGAATCGCCCACATTGATAGTGCGTAGATTCTTACAGTCCGCAAAGGCCCGGTAGCCGATTTTCTCCACCTGACCTCCTATTGTCACCTTCACCAGATTGTCATTTCCCGCAAAAGCCTCCTCCCCGATTTCCTTAATTCCCTCGGGAATCGTCACAGCCTCTGCAGATCCTGCATATTTCAGCAGCTTATTTCCTTCCACTTGAAAGTCAGATGCAGGCGCAACTGCTTCTGCATCTGACACAGGTACCTGAGTGACTGCCACCGCCAGGGCAAGCAGCAGTACACTCAAAAATTTTGCCATTTTCTTACTCATAGGCTCTCCTATGCGGCTTTTCTTTTAACCATAACCGACTTATCACGCTTAAAGAACAGAATCATGGAAATACATGCCATTCCCACTGCCAAAAACCACTTGGGATGGATCGGATCTCCCGTCTTCGGCGTAGAATCTATGGTTCCTTCCATCAAATTCGCCGTATCCACATAGATCACATACGGTGAAAAATGGGTAGCCGTAAAATTAATACATGGAACATTATCCACTGTGGTAAATCTTGTATTCAAGTCCTCCAAACCGCCGTTTGAAACTGCAGCCGCTCTGTTATTACCCGCATACTGCACCAGGTCATCCGGCAGAGGAAGGGTAATATTTACGGAAATTCCAGTGGTATCGGCAATCTTGGTTCTTCCGGTGGAATCATAGAGACTGATATCCATAGGAAGATATTTGATTCTGCCAAGGTCGCCGTATCTTGCCTGCAAAGCCGCCGTAACCGCCTGGGTTGCCGCCGAATCCTCCGTAACCTTCACCACGAAATTATCCGTGGCTCCGCTCACCGTTGCGCCCGCAATATCCGTATTGGAAATGCCGGGTCTTGTAACCTCCACAGAAGTACCGTTGCCTCCTCTGTTGCCGGTAGTGCTTCCGCCTCCGGTATTACCGCCTCCCGTATTTGTGCCTGTTCCCGCAGGCTGGGTTGCCGCTGCGCCTCCCGGACTGTAGGTTGCCGTGATCGAAACATTCGCCGCCGGCATGGTAAAGGTTGTGGAAGACGCCTCGGGATTGGCAAATCCCACTCCCGCCGTTGACGTGGTCCAGCGTTCAAAGCTCTGTCCCGTCCCCATGTAGTAAGCGTTGAGTGCAACGATCTCTCCCGCCGCATAGCTTCCGCTTCCGCTTCCTCCTGATACGGATACCGTGTACTTTCTGGTCTCCGGTACCCGGTAGATAATCTCCGGCGTAGGAGTTGCCGAGGCCTTGCTGTCACGGTCATCATCGTCCCCATCTCCGTTACCGTTTCCATTACCATTTCCGTTGCCGGAACCTGACTTATACTGCGCATACACGTCAAGATTCTTGGAAACCTTGGTAAAATTAGCCGGTCTCCAGCCGTCAAAGGTATAACCTTCTCTGGTAGGCGCAACCGGCGCTATGGCATCCTCGCCCGGCTTAACCTTCTGAACACTGAGCACGTTCTCGTCATAGTCATAGAATGTTACTGTAAATTTGGTCTCATCCGAGTCCATCTTTTCATACTGGGCATAGATCACGGTGTCCGCCGTAATATTGTCATAGGCAGGCCGCCAGCCTGTAAAATGATAGCCCTCTCTTGTAGGAGCCGGAGGTGTCTTCGCACCTGTTCCCGCCAGCACCTCCTGAGTATCCAATACCTTGTCATCATGATCCAGGAACGTCACTTTATAATAGGTTTTCGCTATAGGCTCGTAAACAGTGTACAGATCCATCTGTCTGGAAATTTCAGTATAGCTGTTTGACCATCTGACAAATCTATACCCCTCATATCCCTTTACCTCCGGCGGTATTGCATCTTCCCCGTCTATTACTTCCTGAGTATCGAGCAATACAGGATTAGCCGGATCAAAGTTATCCCAGAAGTATACCATATGCTTGATAATGGGCTTTACTTCCTCAAAAGTAATATAATCATAATTTTCCGTGTAGATCTCCGCCGCACTTCCTGCCGGTGTATAGAAGGATACCGTTCTGTGCGGTTTGCTGTTATCCACCGTGGGATTTCCTGCGGAATCCAGTACAATTTCTTCAAATTCCCTGTCAACTGCGCCGTCACTTGCAAGTATCTTGTATGTCGCCTTCTGCACATTGTCAAATGCACCCGGCTCAATATAGGAAACACTGTTCGGAATCTCCACCATGGAAACACCGCTGTTCCAGAACGCTCCCTTGGTAATGCTTCTCGCCGTATCCGGAAGGGTCACGGTGCTGAGACGCTCTGTCATGGCAAAACACTGTCTGGGAATGGTCTTGACGGAAGATGCGGACAAGTCCACCGCTCCGATTTCACCACAGCCCATGAATGCTTCCTCCGCTATCTCGGTGACTTCTGCCAGCTCGTCAGGGCCTACCCTGGAAGCGCTCCCCAGACCTCTGGTCTCAAGACACTCCACAATCTTTGTCTTCTTTCCCTCTGTCAGCTTGTAAATAACCTGATTCTCACAAACGAAATTACCCGTTGCACCTTCCTCTCCGGGTGCCGCAAATTCTATGGACATCAGACTCGAGCATCCGGCAAACGGCCTGATTCCCATTTCCGCCACGGATGCAGCCACACTGACCGTCTCAAGCTTATCACAATTCTTAAAAGCATAGCTGTCAATCTTATTTCCGCCTGACATGTAAGCACGCTTCAGATTTGTACAGCCCTCAAAGGTATAAGGCTCCACTGTCTCCACCGTGTTCATGGTAATGGATTCAATCCTCCGGTCCGCCTTCACGTTCGCTCCGTCTTTCTGTGAGAACAGGCCTGACTTGATGGACTCTATTCCTCCGGGAAGATTAATATTTGTTGTGGCATTTAATATATTACTTCCCTCCTGAGTGCCAGGAGCTCCTGCTTTAGCATCGTCTATCGCGGCCTTATACTCATCCGTCATATAGGGAAGGCTTTCCCACGTAATGCCGTCCGCATAATTTGTTTCTTTAAGGTTATCGTACTGAGGATAACCGATCAGCTCGTTTTTGTCCGTGTTATGGTTGTATTTCACAGCAAGGTTTGTCGGCCATCCGCTGTAATACGTGATGTATGTATGCTCTGTCTGACTGCCTACATTGATATTATTGGCCGGATCCATGGCATACTGGAACGGAACCGATGTGGGGGAAATAGTTCCCACAAAATTGAGTATTGGGGTGGCTTCCACAGGGGTACAGGGAGTGTTTATATGGAACGCTACCTCCTGCGTATTAAATGCCCGACTCTCAATCACAAGTTCTGGATTTTCCGGCTGTCCGAAAATAACGTCCTTAAGGTTATGACATCCCTTAAAGGCATCCTTCTGAATCAGCTTCACAGTTGCCGGAATCGTAATCTTTTTCAGGGAACAATTGTTCTGAAAACTGGTCGAAGCTATCGTTTCCACACCATAAGCTCCAATTTTGGCCGGAATTTCAATAATCCCACACGCACTGTCAATCTCCATATCTATTAATTCACTCTTTGAGTTCACAATATAGGTAGCCTCATGAAGAGGCTTACCATCTTGATCAAGCTCCGGACATTGCATCACCTTTTCATATTTATCCTGATTCAAATATCGAAACGCCGCCGAATGCTCCTTAGCAGTTGTATGCATTGCGGAGATTTCCGGACCTTCAAAATAAAAGATATCCGGAACTGTTTTCAGGAATTTTTCTATAGTACAGCCTGCTTTGCCATAATTGCCATGATCCTTATCTTCTGTACCGTCAGCTTCAAGTGCGTCTACAATATCCACATCACTGTTCTGAACCTTTATATACTGCAGAGAGGTGCAGCCGTTGAAATAGGAAATCGGCAGCTTTTTATTCTCATTCGGTAATAAAGGATGCTCCTGCCTGAAATTGGGCGGGAATGTAATGGAACTCAGGCTGGAACAATTCTCAAAAGCGTTGTATCCAATCAATCTCAGACTGACATTTTCTCCGTCCCCACACAGATCAATCGTTTCTAATCCTGTACACCCCTGAAAACAATAATCGCCGATTGCTGTTATACTGGCAGGAAGCACAAGCTTCTTCAACCCCGTACAATTCATAAAAGCATCCTTGCCGATCGTACTGATTTCACTGAATAGCGGTATATCGCATTCCTTTACATTTGCACAATAAGCAAAAGCGCCATTGCCAATTGTGTTCAAACCATTTCCCAATTTTATTTTCTGGATACCAGTACAGCCATAAAACGCATAATCGCCAATACCCAGCATCTTATCCCCTATCTGAAGATCAGTAATCTGGGTTTTGCCTGCAAAAATACCCTGTCCTGGATCAGCACTTGTAACCGTAGGGCCGACTACCCACTCTTTCTGATATTTCGTGGCATCATCTTTATTTGCCTCTACTCTCTGTCTTCCAATATAGCGAACATCCACCTCGCGGATTCTGAGATATTCATCATGATCGGGCATATTCCGCACCTGCACGTAATACTTTGTAAGATCTTCTGCCGGACTTGCGGTGGGATTGACGTTAGACCTTACCTCTGAAAGCACTTTGGGTTCTATTTTGGACGGCTGACGTAACGACATCACAGAATCATCCAGAGAATAAGAAACCGTTTCCGTTTTCATCGAAGCAGCTCTCGCACTTTCTTCACCCTCGGAACTGTCGTCTTCGGATTCCTGATTGACTGAATCGGTACCCGGCACCTGATCAGGCGTTTCGGCCGGCTCGGTCACAGGAATTTCTGTCGGTTCTGGTGTCTCAGTCTCTTGCGGCTCGGGTGTAATCTCCGGTTCTTCTGTCGCTTCCGGTATCCCTGTTGGTTCCGGCACAACCGTGGCCTCCGGTGTTGCAGACACCGTAGCCGTAGGAGTTGCAGAGGGAGTCATTGTAGGCACAGCCGCAGGCGTAGCCGTGGGTATCGCACTTGGCGTTATAGAAGCAGTCGCCTCAGGAGAAGCCGATACTGTAGACGCAGGCATTGCTGTTGGCGATGCCGTGGACACAGGCACAGCTGTTGCCGTTGGAGACGCTGTGGACGAAGGCACAGCTGTTGCCGTTGGAGACGCTGTGGACGAAGGAGTGGCTGTTGCCGTTGGGGTAGCAACCGCACCCAGCAGGCCGTCATCGCTTGCCACTGTAAGCAGATTTTCCGAAACAGGCGCAATATTATTATTGGTCCACACATATAAATCATCGTCCTCAATATGACCCCATTCCTCATATGTAGTGGAGTAACAAGGGCGATACTGATAGGTCACAAGCGGTATCATTTCATGAGCCACCGGACTGGTCAGCTCTTTTCCGGCGGCATCATGAGTCTCAATAAACATAAGCTTCCCATTTCTGGTCTCACTGTGTCCTCTGCTCTGACCGCCATATTTTGTGATCGGATCGGCATTCTCCCCAAAAACACTGGGCACTCTGTAAAGCTCATCGCCATTTTCGTTTTTCTGCGGGATATCCTTTCTCCAATAAAGGAAGGTATTATTCTGACTCACCGCAACATAACCGGTACCGGATGTATTAATAGTGTACTTCCGATAGGCATCTATCGTGTCAGGTATTTCCAGCTTACCTCCTGGCAGATTCGTAACATCAGCACCCAAAATAACCGCAACTCTGTTAGAAGCGGTCGAATTTGGCCTTATATAGGCAAATTGAAGAAAACCTTCACGTGTCGTATAGATATAGGTATCTTTATCCACGAGAGGCACTTTGCTGCGCCACTCCGAAGGTGCGTCGTAAGCAGTGCCGTCTATCGTTATCTTACCCCATGCCGTCATATTGGAATCAGTATAATTCACAACTTCAACCCTTTTTGCCGCATCCGTAACATTCGCACTTACATCCGGCACGGGCACAGCGGCAACCACGATCGCAGATATCATGAACAGAGAACCGATTGTCTTGCGGATCTGCCTTCTTAATTTTCTGTTTTTCTTTTTCGCTACTTTAGTCATTCTAACACTCCTTTTGGATTTTCAATCCGTTTTGCCACAACCACAAACCGCCCGTCCGTCTGCGAATGATCACAGGTGGAAAGAGTGAGCAGATCGTCGCCGTAGCTTGCGGTCACTCCCGTGTCATAAAGGCTGAGAGCCGCCATTTCTTTCATATAATAATTGAATTCGTCTTCCGAATTCGCATCAAGAAACTGATAGTATTTAAAAATCACGTCCGTATCATTATATACCTGCGAACGGAAAACGTACATTACCTGATACGTTCCTTTTTCATAGATTGTATCAAACTGGATAATCGAATGCTTTTTCCCATAGGATTCCTTGGCATATTTCTGAAGCTGTCCGAACATATTTCCGGATTTCATATGATGCCCGTACAGGATCAGATTCGTGCTTCTGGGATAGACGCTGCAGTCACAGTCCATAAAAATACTGCCGTTCTTGTCATACTCCTGGTTAAAATTGTGATCCAGATAGTATTCGTTGTTGTTGGTCTGCATTACAGGGTAATCTATATTTGTATCGTCAATTTTCAGCCATCCGATTAGCTTTTTATTTTTTTCATAGAGAGTTTTGTATTCGTCCAGCACATCCGGCAGCTGAAATCCCGTTTTATGTAATGATATCTCGTTCACCTTCGGCGCATCCGCCAGTACATCACTTCCTTTAAGGGAGGCCAGCGTCTCATAATCCATAGTGGTCCGGGCGCTGAAATAATAGTAAATTCCAAAATATCCAAAACAAAAAACCGCAACAAGGGACGAAAGTGCGATAATCAGCTTCCTTCTCCGTTCCCTTTTATGCAGTTCATATAGAATCTGCTTCTGCATCCCCTCATCGTACTTCTCATTTGTCTGATTCCTCTGGTCTGCCTTTTTTCCGGGAGGTTTTCTTTTGTTTTCCGCCTTGGGTCCCGGCCTTACCTTTTCGGCTCCGGCCGTCTTCCTGCCGGCGGCTGTCTCAGAAATCTTTAAAGCATTGTCTCCGTTCCTTTTCAGCTCCTGCACCTTTTCATAGATCTCATCATCAAAATCAGTGCCCACTGCCGTCTCAAAACGGAAAGCGCCGCCCTTCAGCCTGCTGTACAGTTTATATATCTGGCCGGAATCGGTTAAGTCAAGCTCCGCCCGGATGCGATCGATCTTCTTCTGATCCCGCAGGGCGGCCTCGTAATCCTTTCGAATTTTGAACCGCCTTCCGGCTACTATAAGTTCTTCTGTGGCCATGACATACTTTCTCCTTCATAGCATATATATCCATTTTACTATATCTTGAAATAAATTCAAGTATTTTGACAATATATTGTGCAGTAAATTTTTGACACCGGAAACTTATGTCAAAGCGATATCATTCAGCCATCGGAACTTACTACAACATACTTCTGACTTCTGCTGTTTGGTTTATCCGGCTGTGTCATTCGCAATTGTCCCTTATTTATAAGAGGCGCTAAATACTTACGCGTGAAAAATGTCCGATTATGGTATCCCATATACTCACAGATTTCTTTTTTACTCCTTTCCTTCCTGCAAAAATCAAGAATACTTTGAAAAATATCCGCATCCTCATTTTTCTTCATTCTTCGTCCATTAACTTGGTCACTAACTTGGTCACTAACTTGGTCACTAACTTGGTCACTAACTTGAGTTATTAATGAAGCGTCCTGAGAAGGACCAACTTTTCCAACAGAAACAGACGTTAACGGAATTATTGTTCTAAACACATTTCCTTCAATGAATTCAGGTGTTCCTCCGGAATATAGCTTAGTATACTTATAAGTATTTCTCATACCTGACCCAAGCTCGTCTGCCAGCGCTATCTCCCGAAACACCTTGGAAATAGCCGGATTTTTAGGGAATGGTTCAAAACTTGATAATTCAAGCATTCCAAACCCGTGCGCACGACTGGCATTTTCCGTGTACATACACTGTTTCTCAATTACAAACTTTGCAACATAAGCGGACGAATAGTCACGATGCGCAAGAAAATTTGAAAAAATCTCCCGAAGAATTTTATCTCTGGCACTGATACTATTAATTCCTTCCAATACAAAAGGATCACTTAGATGTTTTTTCCCAAAATCCATTAGACGATCATAAGTATCGAACAAATTTGTAATTATAACATCTCTGTCATCATACCGATCCATACTCTCTATACGAAAGATAGCATCTGTCTTGTGCTGCGGGATTGCGGACATTATTGTAATATCCTTTCCAAACAGAAGAATTGCAGCAATAGTAATTCCTTCTCTATGTTTTTCATCGTCTTTTAAAATCAAACCAGCACTGCGCAGAAGCTCCTCATCTCCCATAGTCAGCCATGGATGGTTCATATTTCGAATACGGCTCATCTTTCTAGCCCTGTCAATTAAATCCGAACGAAGATCTGACATTTCAAAGCCTGTGATTTTATTTACATAGTAA
>CAJUIO010000016.1 GCA_910586025.1 uncultured Lachnospiraceae bacterium | reverse complement strand
GATAGAACCGTGTTTCGCCCGTGTTGCGGGTGGTGGCCGTGTTCTCGTTGGCCCGAACCTTTGCCATGATGATAAAGTCATAGCTGTCAGTAACGGTGGCGGAAAGTCCCTCCGCTTTCAGATGATTGATCTGTACCGCATCACCCACGCTGATATTGGGGTTATCTATGACGGTTCCATCATCATTGCACTCCACACTCAGCAGGATATACTTTCCTGATTTCAGCTTTTCCAGGTCGATCGTCCCCTCTATGACCTCCATGTTATTCAGCAGAAAATCGTCCGCACCGTACAGTCTTACATAGGGATTGCCGTTCTGGTCTTTGTTATGGCTAAAAAAGGCGTCACATCCCGTGGAAAACGGTTCCTCCAGCAGCCAGGAGGAATAAAGCCTGCCGCCATCCTCGAAGCCGTTATTTTGTTTGACGGCCTCAATAAAGCTCTCGGACAAATCGTTTTCGCCTTTTTCAACCTGATACCGGAAGTAGTCCGCATTAGAAATCACAAAGTCTGTATCCAAAAATTTTGCAATATACTTATCAATGTCAAACCCGCTGGCCAGAGTGAACACTGTATTGAACAGCACCAGGCTCAGTGTCATGGACACAATGACCAGCGCCGTGCGTCTGCGGTTCCGTCCCAGGTTTGCCAGGGCCATAAAGCGGAGCTTTGCGCCGTGGGTCGATTTCTTGTCTTCGGCCCCGCGCTTTCCAAACGCAGCCGCGTCATTCTCCATATAGCGAACGGCCTCAATTGCCGAAACAGTACCGGCAATCTTCGCGGGCCTGCGCACACTGACAAAGACTGTAAAAAGCGTGAATGCGGTGGAGCCGATAAAAATCAGCGGATTTACCGTCACCTTAATACCGGCATCCGCAGTATAGCTCGTTCCGTTCATCAGAAAAGGAACCAGCGCACGGCCAATAAAGAATCCCGCCAGCAAACCGACAGGAATGCCGGTCAGGGAAAGCCGAAGCGCCTGCCGGCAGATCAGCCTCCTGATCTGCCGCTTTGTCGTGCCCAGCGTTTTTAACTGTCCATAGGACTGAATATCCTGAATGACGGAGATCTGGAAAATATTGTAGATAATCAAATATCCCGTTACGATAATCAGAAGGACACCGGCAATGCCGGAAAAGAGCATCGCCGGGTTATCCGACAGTACACCGCTCTGATAGGCCGGACTGACGCGGGCAATCACATAATTGCTGTCCTTGGAGCTGCCGCCCATCGAGTCACAGGTATAGCCTGTTTCGGAAAGAAGCCGGCGAAGGCTTGCTTCTATATCGCCCTTTCCTGTGAACATCACATAGGCGGTGACAACGCCGGAGTAGTCATTGTCCACGGGATAGGTATAGGCCAAAATATCCGAATTGGCATCCACGAAGGCTTTTGATATGATCAGCCGTCCGATGCTGCTCAAGCTGTCCGTTTCCCAAAATCCGCAGAGGATAAAATCTGTAGTGTACGATTTTCCTTTAATGTCATAGGTCAGTGAAACGGTTTCCCCGACCTGTGCCGGCACGCCCAGGGCATCCAGCGTCTTTGTGTCCGCGATAATCTCATTTTCCGCCTCGGGCGGGCGGCCTGTTGTCGGTGTATAGCGGGCAAATTCCAATGCGGTATCATCCATATACCACAGGTCGGAGCGCCGGCGCTCCAGCCCCGGATTCTGCAGCCGGTAGGAAACCGCCTTTGTATAGGCGATGCGGTCAATCAAAGGATTTTCCGCCACATCACCATATACTTCATCGCTGATATAATTCAAGACCGCCTGTCCGTCGCCGCCCGCTTTACGGATATTCTGATCGTGAACGGTATCCATCAGGCCGGACCCCAGGGTGAAAATCGTGGTGAACAGTATTGTAGTCAGAATGATTGCGATAACCGCAATGATATTCCTGCTTTTGCCGGCCTTAAAATAGCGGCCTGACAGCTTCCTTATCACCGCACTGTTGTTGTTTCCGAATAAAATGTCATTCATCGTCAGCGCCCCCTTACTCAAAAATCCTGCCGTCCTCAATGCGGATAATGCGGTCGGCAAGCTGGGCAATCTCGTTGTTATGGGTTATCATCACCAGGGTTTGATGAAATTTGCTGCTGGTCACTTTCAAAAGGCCCAGCACATCGCTGCTCGTGCGGCTGTCCAGATTGCCGGTAGGTTCATCTGCCAGGACGATAGCGGGCTTGGAAACGAGCGCCCGGGCGATGGCGACGCGCTGCTGCTGTCCGCCGGACAGGCTGCCCGGCATATTGTTCAGTTTGTCACCCAGGGCCAGCAGGCGCACCACTTCATCCATAAATTTCCGGTCTGCGGTATCGCCGTCCAGCTCCACGGGCAGGACAATGTTTTCATAGACATTCAGAACGGGGACAAGATTGTAGTTCTGGAAGATAAAACCGATGCTGCGCCGGCGGAAGATGGTAAGCTGCTCGTCGCTCAGCTCGGCCAGCTCCCTGCCCTTGATCTGAACGCTGCCAAAGGTGGGCACATCCAGGCCGCCCATCATATTGAGCAGTGTGGACTTGCCGCTGCCGGAGGTTCCGACGATAGCGACAAATTCTCCCTGCTCAACGGAGAGGGTCACGCCGTCCAGCGCCTTTGTGATATTCGGCTCCGTGCCATAGTATTTTTTGAGGTCAGTTGTTTGCAAAATGCTCATTATGCACCATCCTTTCTGTGATGCCGTCAGTCTAACAGACAATCCTCACAGAAATGTCACAGTCCTGTGGCATTTTAAAACTTATTCATAAGGCAGAAATACGGAAAAGGTTGAGCCACACCCCACCGCCGAAGCAACCTTGATGTAGCCCCCCTGCATGGCAACGATCTCACGGGCCAGATACAGACCGATACCGATACCCTCAATGTCGTGTACCTCTTCTTCCCGGTAAAAGCGCCTGAAGATCTTCCCCTGTCGGTTCTCCGCAATTCCTTTTCCGCTGTCCGTAATGTCAATTTTTACATAGAATTCCCAGCCTTGAACAGAAATTTGAATATCACCATCTGCCGGGGTGTACTTCACCGCATTGTCCAGAATGTTGAACAGGGCTTCACCCGTCCATTTCCTGTCGTGGACCAGCACTATGTCTTTCGGACAAGCCACACTGACATGAATATTCTTCCTTTCGGCGTTCAGCACAATACCGCCCAACGCTGCCGCCAGAGTGTCATAAAGCGGCTGTATCCTTCGATCCAGTGAAATGATGCCGGTTTCCAGGCGGGAGGTCTTTATCATGGCCTGCATGAGAAAGTCCAGTTTTTCGATCTGGCCGCCGGATGCCATTAAAAACTCCTGCCGCTTTTCCTCCAAAACAGGCTGCTCCAGCAAAGTGGCATTTAACATTTTGAGATTACTGATCGGCGTTTTTACCTGATGGGATATATCGGAGATCAATTCCTGCAAATCGGCCCGCTCCTTTGCCATGCTCTCCCGGTTCTCCCGCAGTACCTCATAGAGGCGGGCCAGCCGGTAATTGATTTTGTAAAACAGATTTTCTTCTTCGTGAATCTGCTGCGGCGGCGCTGCCCCATCCAGCATATCGTCTATCGTCCGGCACAGGCTGTCCGAGAATAAAACCAGCTTTCGGCGCAGAAAGACCACTAAAAGAACTGCACAGGCGACCACCAGCAGGATAAACAGCAGGCACAGCCATGCGATTGCCGGATTTCCGGCAAGGAGAAAAGCCGAAATAATGACCGCAATGGAGAGCAGACCTAAAAAAGCCGCCCCAGCCCCACAGACAAGGTTGATGGAAAATTTATACCCATTCACTTTTTCATCCCTCCAATCCACATATAGCCCATGCCATAGACAGTCTTGATAAATTGCAGGCCGCCTGCCTCGATTTTTCCCCGGATGCGGCTGATCGCCACGGTCAATGCGTGTTCATCCACATAGTTTTCGTCCGCATCCCACAGCTTTTCAAGAAGCATCTGCCGGGTCAAAACGATTTGCGGATTTCTCACCAGCACCTTCAGCAAGCGATATTCCATTGGCGTGAAAATGACTGGCTCGCCCCCAAGGGTGGCGGTCAGTTCCGAAAAATTAATGGACAGCATATCGTCCGTATAGCAATCCCCGCCTGTCTGCTTCCGGATGCGGGACAGCAGCGCCGAAACCTTTTTGCGGAATACGCTGATCGGAAACGGCTTTGTTACATAGTCGTCCGCACCTAACTCAAATCCTTTCAGCATATCGCTCTCCATGTCGTTTGCCGTCAGGAAAATCACCGCGGTATCGGGTCGGCGCTCCTTGATTTCCCTGCACAGGTCAAACCCGTTTCCGTCAGGCAGGTTAACATCCAAAACTATCAAGTCGTAGTCCTGTGCCTTACACAAAGCTGCCGCCGCCGTCCTTGTCACGGCGGCATCCACAGTATAACCAGATGCGGAAAGATTATAACAAAGCGTATTGTTCAGAAGCCTGTCATCTTCAACCACTAAAAGTTTCATGGTAATCCCCCATTCCTGCTCAACCTGCGAATTTGTGCTTACGCCCAAATTCGGGTATGATTTTGACTTTCCTTACACGAAAAAGGGAGAGCTTCTCACTCTCCCTGCCATTTCTTCTCAGTACTGCAGATACCCCCTGGTATCCGCCTCCACCCTGTCGCTGAAGGTCTGAAGCTCAATGGACGGCACATAGCCGTAATCATCGAACAAAAGCTCATGCAGCTTTATCACATTATCTTCCAGCGAGGTAGGGATCACACAGGCCCCTTCCGTCCGTATGGTGCCGCCGTTTCTCATGTCCGCAAAGGGGAATCCGTCGCTGACCGTCACCTTAAAGTCCCCGATCATTCCCAGCATTGGCACAATGTCTCCGATATCCACCGAGGTGCGCACATAGGGAAGAACCGCATCCACGGCACCGGTCAGACTGCCTATGGATACCGTTTTTGCTTTCTCCATCATGGCGATCAGCAGATTCCTCTGCCTCTCTGCCCTGGCAAAATCATCTCCCACGTAACGGATCCGGCAGTAGGCCGTGGCCTGAAGTCCGTTCAAAACCTGCCTTCCCGCAGTGGTGACCGGCGTGTAATCCTTACCGGCAGTTGCCGTGAAATGTTCGCCGTCCGTGGTGGTTCCCACCATGCTGATCTGATAATTGTTCAGATGCTTGATCTCCGCCTCCGACACGTTAATCTCCACGCCTCCTAACGCATCCACCGCATTCATAAGGCCGCTGAATCCCACCGTCACATAATCCGTGATATACAGATCCGTATTCATATTAATCATGCCAAGAGCCTGCTGGGGCCCTCCATAGGCATAGGCGCTGTTACATTTTTTGTAGGTGTCATTCCCGATATTGAGATAAGTGTCCCTGTAAATGGATATCAGGCGGACTTCACGAGTGTCCATATTCACGGAGCAGATCATGATGGTATCACTCCTGTTTCCCTTTCCCAGATTCTCATCCCTGGAATCCACTCCGAAGAAAGCAATGTTATAGATGCCGCTATATTCGCTCTCCTCCGTTTGCTGCGTCTTGCTCTCGTTCTCTTCGGATCCCTGAACGCTCTGCTTTACCTGCTGATTCACCGCAATCTCGTTCTCATTCAGGTTATCCTTCTTTACCTCACTGGTAGTGCGAAGAGTCACATACAGTACGCCGACCGCGATCAGCAGCACCGTTATTTCCACGATCAGAAGCGGAATATGCCTCACCCATTTTTTCTTCTTCATGCCAATTGTTAACTCCTTATATCTGTCAGTTTATGACGATGCGTTAAAATATCTTTCGATATTTTATCACAAATCCCCTCTTTTGAATACAGAAATTGTTGATTTCGTAAAATTTTTAAATCTTTTTGGTAAAAATGTCACACTTTTGTCATATTTATTGTAAAAAATACATCTTGACAATCAGATAAAATCTACGGCTTCCCCCACATTTTTGACCCCGATTATCTTAATTCCCGTTATCCCCTTCACACTTTCCACGCACACACACGGAATAATGCAGGTGGTAAATCCAAGCTTTTTGGCCTCCTGTACCCTGGCAGGAACCATACTGACGGCTCTCACCTCACCGCTCAGTCCCACCTCGCCCATCGCGGTCACAGCCCCGTCAACCGGCCTGTTCCTGAAGCTGGACGAGACGGCGAGCACAATTCCCAGGTCAATGGCCGGCTCCTGAATCCGGATTCCCCCGGCCACGTTCACATAGGCATCGCAGCCTCCCAGCTGAAGCCCCAGCCTCTTTTCCAGAACCGCCATCAGAAGATTCACCCTGTTAAAATCAGTGCCCGTTGTCTGACGCCTTGGAATGCCGAAATTGCTCTGGCAGACCAGGGCCTGTATCTCCACCAGAATGGGCCTTGTCCCCTCCATGGAGCATACCACCACGGAGCCGTTGGCATCCTTGGGCCTGCCGCTGAGCATGAACTCCGAGGGATTGGCCACCTCGCAAAGCCCTTCCGCGCGCATTTCAAAGACACCGATCTCATTGGTGGAGCCAAAGCGGTTTTTCACTCCCCGCAGAATGCGGTAGGAGGCATGTCTGTCCCCCTCGAAGTAGAGCACAGTATCCACCATATGCTCCAGAACCCTCGGGCCTGCCACGGTTCCCTCCTTGGTCACATGTCCCACGATAAAGATGGACACATTAAGCCCCTTCGCCAGCTGCAGCAGCACACTGGTCGCCTCTCTGACCTGGGAAACGCTTCCCGGCGCGGATGAGATCTCCTCCCGGTACATGGTCTGTATGGAATCAATGATCACGATCTTTGGCCCGTTCCCTTTTATGGTCTCCGCAATGCTTTCCAGGCTGGTCTCGCACAGAAGCTTTAAATGATCGTTAAACTCACCGATCCGGTTTGCCCTGATCTTGATCTGCTTAAGCGACTCCTCCCCGGACACATAGAGCACCTCTCTGCCGTCTGATGCCAGATTCCGGCAGACCTGCAGAAGCAGCGTGGATTTTCCGATGCCCGGGTCGCCGCCCACCAGAGTAAGGGAGCCGTCCACGATTCCGCCTCCCAGCACCCGGTCCAGCTCTCCAATCCCGGTAGTGATTCTGTCCTCCTGCTTTAAGGATACCTGGGAAAGCACCGCCACCTGGCTTTTCTCCCTCATGACGGCCATGTGCTTTCCCCTTCCGCCTCCTCCTGCCGCTCCTGTTACCACCTGTTCCTCCACCAGTGTATTCCACTCCCGGCAGCCGGGGCACTGCCCCATCCATTTTGCGGATTCATACCCGCAGTTCTGACAAAAAAATGCCGTATTCTTCCCCTTTGCCATCGTCCCTCCCAAACCGCTTTTCCCGTATCAGGCGCCTCCCTTAAGCCGCCCTTCACGCATAAGGCACCTTCCTTAAACCGCTTATCGAAAAAGTGCCTTCTCCCCGCAAGAGGTAAAAGGCACTTCCGATTAAATGCGGCAGCCGCTGTTCTTTATTGCTGCGCCGCTATCCTGACTTCCGTCTCGCCGGCTCCTTCAAGCTCCACGCTGATATTCAGCTTGCCCGCTAGGTTTGTCTTCATCTTCCCGATACTTGCGCCTGCGACAAACACCTCGTATTCCGCAGACTCGGCCAGCTGGACCGTGATCTGGGCATCCCCGTTTCCCTCCACCAGGAACCGGATTCCGTCCTCTGTCTCCTCAAAATTAAGCACACTGGTTCCGGGCACGGATTCATAGACAAACATACCATTCCTCTCCAGCTTGGTCATGGTCTTGAATGTCTTTACCTTGTACAAATCGCCCCTGTGCTCAAAGTCCTCCACTTTCGCCTTAGCATCCAGCTTATGGTTTCCGAAGCTGATGCTTCCATCCTCTTCCTTCCGGAGCAATTCCTCTACTACAGCCATTCTTACGTCCTCCTAAACACTATCATTGGAATACTATCAGTATAATATATTTTCCGCCTTACCGCCACAAAAAAATTACTTTGTATCGGTTTTTGTTTCAAAAACCACCTTATCCTTCCTAAAGCCCGCAGTCACGGATCCGCCCCGCCCTGTCCGGCCGGAGAGAATCTCCTGCGCAAGACGGTCCTCCACCACCTGCTGCAGGGCTCTCTTCAAGGGTCTTGCTCCCATCTTGTAGTCGGCATACTTATCTATGATATGTTCCTTCAGGGCGCTGCTCACGACCAGCTTAAGCTGCATCTGATCCCTGCATCTTGCCGCAAGATTCGCACAGAGCAGATTCATGATCTGATGCATATCCTCCCGGCTCAGGGGATGGAATACCATGATCTCGTCAATCCGGTTGATAAACTCCGGCTTAAAGAGACGCTTCACCTCCTCCATCACTCCCGACTTCATCTTCTCGTAATCCTGCTCCTTTGTGGCAGCCACCCCGAAGCCAAGATTCTTGGGCTCCACGATTCTCTGAGCGCCCGCATTGGAGGTCATGATCAGAACCGTATTCTTAAAGCTCACCTTTCTCCCCTTGGAATCCGTGATATGGCCGTCGTCGAGCACCTGCAAAAGCACATTGAAGACATCCGGATGGGCCTTCTCAATCTCGTCGAAGAGAACCACGGAATAAGGATTTTTCCTGATCTTCTCGCTGAGCTGTCCTCCCTCCTCAAAGCCCACATAGCCGGGAGGGGATCCGATCATCTTGGATACGGAGTGTCCCTCCATGTACTCCGACATGTCCACACGGATCAGGGCATCCTGGGAGCCGAACATTGCCTCCGCAAGAGCCTTGCTGAGCTCCGTCTTCCCCACGCCCGTGGGACCCAGGAACAGGAATGAGCCGATGGGCCTTCCCGGATCCTGGAGTCCTGTCCTTCCCCGGCGGATCGCCCTGGAAACGGAATTCACCGCTGCCTCCTGGCCGATCACTCTGCCGTGGAGGATCTTTTCCAGCTTAAGCAGCCTCTCACTCTCCTTTTCCGTCAGCTTTCTGACCGGTATCTTGGTCCAGGAGGCCACCACCTCCGCTATTTCATTCTCACCGATCCTGCAGACCTGCTCCTCCTGCTTTTTCCGGCTGTTGTTCCTGATTCTTTCCGCCTTTTTGACCAGCTTATCCTGCTGCCTCCGCAGCTGCGAGGCACGCTCAAGCTCGGCATCCTTAAGACAGATTTCCAGCTCCCTGTCGATGTCCTCAATCTGCTTTAACACCTCCTTAAGGCCTTCGGGGGTATGCATGGCCTTAAGCCGCACCGCTGCCGCCGCCTCGTCAATCAGATCAATTGCCTTATCCGGAAGATTTCTGTCGTTGATGTAGCGCTCCGAGAGATTCACCGCTGCCTCGATAGCCTCGGCAGTGATCTCCACCTGATGGTGCTCCTCGTACTTGTAGGCAATTCCGCTCAGGATCTGAACGGCCTGGTCAATTGTGGGCTCCTCCACCATGACAGACTGAAAGCGTCTCTCCAGGGCGGCATCCTTCTCCACATATTTGTGATACTCCGCTATGGTAGTCGCACCGATCATCTGGAGCTCGCCCCTTGCCAGGGAAGGCTTTAAAATATTGGAGGCATCGATAGCGCCCTCCGCTCCCCCGGCTCCGATAATGGTATGCATCTCGTCCAGGAACAGAATCACGTCCCCGTCCTCCTCCACCTCACGGATCACCCTCTTGATTCGCTCCTCAAACTCCCCCCTGTACTTGGAGCCTGCCACCATTCCCGACAGATCCAGGGTAAGCACCCGCTTGTTCTGAACGGTGAAGGGAACCTCCCCGGCAGCGATCCTCGCAGCCAGACCTTCCACCACCGCAGTCTTTCCCACTCCGGGTTCTCCGATGAGGCAGGGATTATTCTTCGTCCTGCGGCTCAGGATCTCAATGACTCTCTTTATCTCTTCCTCTCTGCCGATCACGGGATCCAGCCTTCCCTCCATGGCAAGGGCCGTCAGATCCCTGCTGTACTGTTCCAGGGCAGAGCCTCCCTGTCTTTTTCCCTTCTGCTTTCTGGCAAAGTCCTCTTTGTACAGGCCCGGATCCTCCCCCATTGCCGTGAGTGTATCCATATAGAGCTTGTGAATGGGAATCCCCATGGTCTTCAACAGACGGGCTGCGACACTCTCCGCCTCCTTCAGAAGGGAGAGCAGAATATGCTCCGTTCCCGTCAGCTCTGCGCCAAAACGATCCGCCTGACGGTGTGCCTCCTCAAGAACCGCCTGGGCCCTGGGGGAGTATCCCTCCTTATCCTTCAGGGCCACGGCTCCCTCGGGAACAATCAGATCCCTGACCATTTCCAGAAGCTTATCCCCGTCCACGCCGTTCTCGGCCAAAACCCTGGCCGCCACGCCCGTGTTCTCACGAAGAAGTCCGATCAGGATATGCTCGGTGCCCACATAGCCTATCCGCATCCTGGAAGCCACTCTTTCCGCCAGCATAAGCGCTGTTTCCGCTTTTTCCGTATAACCTCCTGACTGCATGTCAAAATCCTCCATACTCTTCATATATTTCATCTATCATCGCGTGGATTTCCTCTCTGGATATCCCCTTGCAGCTCGCTTTCGCCAGGAGAATCCTCAGATCCTTGTCCATTTCCTCCACGGCCTTCAGCTTATCCGCACTCAGGGCAATCACCGCGCCTTTTCTCCTGTCAACCTTCACAAAGCCCTCCTGCCGCAGCGCATGGTAAGCCTTGTTCACCGTGTGCATGTTAATGCCGATCTCGTCAGCCAGTGTCCTGACAGAGGGCAGTGCGTCTCCCTCCTGATATCTGGCGGTTGCAATTCCGAAAATAATCTGGTTCCGGAGCTGAAGATAAATCGCTTCCTCACTGTTGAAATCTATCTCTATAATCATAGATACCCCTTTACGTGTAACTGTAATAAGAGGAATAGCCCCGCTATCCCTCTCTTCTTTTGCACTATAAATCTTTATCGTCCATGTTTAAAAATTCAAACTCAAACTCGTCGTCCTCAAGAAGGAAATTCTGTGTCTTCCTGGGTGCCGGTTTTTTAGCCGTCTGTCTTCTCTCCGCAGCCTGGATCTCCGCTTCCTCGGGTGATGCCTGCCTTACGGGTCTTTCCTTTACCGGCCTTGCCTGCACTCTCTCCCGGGAGGGTCTCACTCTCTCCTGCGGCTCTTCCGCCACAGGTCTCTTCCGCCTTACCGGCTGTTCCTCCTCGGGCTCCATGACAGGCGCCGTGCGCTTTTTCTTTCTCACCACCGGCTCATCCTCGATCTCATCCTCCTCTTCCTCTTCCTCGTCGTCCTCATAATCCTCATAGTACAGATTTCTGATCTTGAGAAGAAGAACGGTGATCACGATCACCAGGATCACGATAATCACTGCCAGAACAATGATAATAATTTTCTCGTTCTGAACCTGCTTTTCCAGATCCGCATTGCTTTCATTCGCTTTATTCACCACGCCGAGAAGATCCTGAACCTTCATCATGGTGCCGTTCGTATTGTCATACAGCCAGTATACATCCTCGTTGTAGACCACCTCGTAATCCCTGTGCTCAGGTTCGGGTGCCGGCTCCTCCACAGGCGCTTCGCCGCCCTCCGGGTTCTCTCCTTCGGGATTTTCCCCCTCAGCGGGAGGTGCCTCGCCGCCCTCCGGGTTCTCTCCTCCCTCCGCAGGCTGCTCAGCCTGATCGGCAGGAGGAGCAGCAGCCCCCACGGTAACCAGATCAGAGCGAACATATCCCTCTATATTATTCCCATTGTAGTTACAGCTAATCTGATACCACTTCTTTCCGGCACTGTCGTTGGCCTCCCCGATCAGGGTCACCGTCGTCCCCTGAGGAAGAGATCCCACGGAGGCATGCTGGGTGGAAGCCCCGGAACGCACCTTTGCGCTTGCGGGCACAATAGTAGCCTGCTGCTCTCCTATGGCTGTCGGCACGGTTGCCGCCGGAGCGCTGCCGCCGTCCGAAGGTGTCAATGCGGTATTATTGGTTGCGGATACCGCAATATCCTCGCTTGTCTTTACCAGGTCGCTTCTTATAAATCCGTAGCTGTTGCCTGCGATGGGAACCTTATACCACTTTGTGCCCGAGCTGTCCGCCTCGGCCCCGACAATGTCAATCACCTTTCCCTTTTGAGTGCTCCCCACTACCTCGCTGTTTCCGTCTGCCTGTGCCCTGATCTTTGCTGTCTCGGCGGTAACTGTCCCTTCTGCTGCCTGACTGACAAAACCGCAGAAGCACAGTACGGTCAGGCACACCATAACTCCCAGTATGCCCCGTATCAAATTTAACCTCCGAAACAGATTTTCTCTCATCTTCACCGTTTATTCTCCTTTATCTGTCATATGTAAACCGCTTGCTTCCGCTTTCGCCCTGGGATGCGGCTGCGCTTCCGCTCTTAACAGGAGCCTTTGCCCTGCGTATCACTCTGGCATCCTCCTCCACCTGACGATGGAAGATCGCCTCACATTTGCTGCACAGCCTGCCGCTGCTGATGCTCTCTCCGCACATCTCACACCGGATATAACCGCCCCGGCTGTCAACCACCGCAAATCTGTTTTCCTTTATCATATCCCGGATGGATTTATGGCTCACTCCCGTGGCTTCCGAAATCTGCGTCACGTTCGCCCCTCTGTGCTCATCCAGATAATTACGCACCTTCCCATACTCATCATATTCCACGGCACCGCAGTTCTCACACTTATACTCTCCAAGTCCCTTATAAACCATCACGCCCTCGCACTCCTTGCACATTACAGGGCAGTCATAGTCTTCTAACATCTTTTTCTTTAATGTCTCATCCATAATAAGGAATACCTTCTTTCTCCAAAATTAAATTTATGCTTCATCTATTGCTTTACCGATGTCACTTCGCATATATTTATTTTCAAAAGTAATCCACTGTGTGGCGTCGTAAGCATTCTTTCTGGCCTCTCCAAGACTGCCGCCCGTGGCCGTTATACCCAGCACCCGTCCTCCGTTTGTGACGATGTCCTCCCCGGAATATCTGGTGCCCGCATGGAAACAGAACCGGGAATCCTGGCCCTCGAAGCGCTCAAGGCCGTGTATCACGAATCCCTTTTCGTAGCTCACCGGATATCCCCTGGAAGCCAATACCACGCAGACCGCCGCATTATCCTCAAACTGCAGATCGATCTTGTCAAGAGTTCCGTCAATGCAGGCTTCCATCACCTCGATCAGATCATTTTTCATTCTGGGAAGCACCACCTGGGCCTCCGGGTCGCCGAATCTGACATTATATTCCAGAACTCTCGGGCCCTTCTCGGTCAGCATCAGTCCGAAGAAAATAATACCCTTAAACTCTCTTCCCTCCGCCGCCATGGCATCCACGGTGGGCTGGTAAATATACTTCCGGCAGTAGGCGTCGATCTCCTCCGTATAGAAGGGACTGGGGGAAAAGGTTCCCATTCCTCCGGTATTTGGTCCCGCATCTCCGTCTCCCGCTCTCTTGTGATCCTGGGCCGAGGTCATGGTCTTTATGGCGGCACCGTCCACAAAAGAGAGCACCGACACCTCCCGCCCTGTCATAAACTCCTCGATCACCAGACGGTTTCCGGCCGTTCCGAACTGCTTATCCTCCATGATCGTCCGAACCCCGTCCCTTGCCTCCTCCAGATTCTGACAGATCAGCACGCCCTTGCCAAGGGCCAGGCCGTCCGCCTTCAGCACGATCGGGAACTCTGCACTCTCCAGATAGGCGTAGGCATCCCCGGGAGAATCAAAAATCTCATAGGCCGCCGTGGGAATATGATACTTTTTCATCAGCTCCTTGGAGAAGGCCTTGCTTCCCTCGAGAATGGCCGCATTCTTCCTGGGACCGAAGGCGCGAAGTCCCGCCTCCTCCAGCCGGTCCACAAGCCCTCCCACCAGAGGATCGTCCATCCCCACGACAGTCAGGTCGATTTCCTTTTCCCTGGCAAAGTCAACAATCCTGTCAAACTCCATGGCTCCGATGGGCACGCATTCCGCAATCATACCGATTCCCGCATTGCCGGGAGCGCAATAAATTTTGTCAACCCTTTTACTCTTAGAAGCGCTGTGGGCAATCGCATGCTCTCTTCCGCCGCTTCCTACGATCAAAATTTTCATGATCCGCATCCTTTCTGCAAAACAGCCGTATTTCCGCATTGCTGTGCGATTTCATCTATGGCTTTCGGGAGAATAATCCATTCCGCCTGCTCCATCACCCTTTTCTGCAAAATCTCAGGCGTATCCCCGGGAAGCACCTCCACCGCCTTCTGATAGAGTATGGTTCCCGTGTCCGTTCCCTCGTCCACGATGTGAACCGTGGCGCCTGTGATCTTGACCCCTCTTTTTAATGCCTCCTCGTGCACCCGGAGCCCGTAAAATCCCTTTCCGCAGAAGGAAGGAATCAGGGAAGGGTGGATATTGATGATACGGCCGGCGTAGACCTTCGTCATCTCCGGAGGCAGGATCACGAGAAATCCGGCCAGAACAATGAGATCCGGCGAAAGCTCCGAGAGCTTATCCATGAAGGCCCTGTTAAAGGCCGCCCTGTCCTCAAAGCTTTTGGGCGAGATACAAAAGGCCGGCAGAGCGTTTTCCTCCGCTCTCACCAGCGCATAAGCGCCGGCATTGTTGCTGATCACTCCCGCTATCCTCGTATCCCGGATCGCTCCGCTGTGTATTCCGTCTATAATAGCCTGCAGATTCGTTCCTCCGCCGGACACACACACCACTATGCTCAGCATATTGTCACTCCCTTATCGCCCTGTCTGACTTCGCCCACAGCATAAGCCTTCTCACCGGCCGACGCAATGGCAAAAACCGCTCTGTCAACATCCGCAGGATCCAGGGCAAGCACCATGCCAAGTCCCATATTATATGTATTATACATCATTCTTTCTTCCAGATTTCCGGTTTTCTGCATCAGCCGGAAGATAGGCAAAACCTCGTAGCCCGCCTTCTCGATCACCGCATGGGTTCCCTCCGGAAGCATCCTGGGAATATTCTCATAGAAGCCTCCTCCCGTGATATGGCTGCAGCCTTTTATGGTGACGCCCGCTTCCTTAATGCTCCTTAGCGCCTTCACATATATCTTGGTGGGCGTAAGAAGCGTCTCCCCGAGAGTTCCCGAAAGCTCCTCATAGTAGGTGCAAAGGCTCTCTGCGCTCATGTCAAAAATTCTCCGGATCAGGGAAAATCCATTGCTGTGGACTCCTGACGAGGCGATTCCCACAAGCACGTCGCCGGGCTTTATGCCCGCTCCGGTAATCAGATTCTTCTCATCCACGATACCAACCGCAAAGCCCGCAAGGTCGTACTCATCCATGGGATAGAAGCCGGGCATTTCCGCCGTCTCCCCGCCGATCAGGGCGGCTCCGGACTGCTTGCAGCCCTCCGCCACTCCCTTTACGATAGTGGCCACCTTCTCCGGATAGTTCTTGCCGCATGCGATATAGTCAAGGAAAAACAGCGGTTCTCCGCCGGCGCATGCGATATCGTTGACGCACATTGCCACACAGTCGATTCCCACGGTGTCGTGCTTATCCATCATAAAAGCCAGCTTCAGCTTGGTTCCCACTCCGTCCGTTCCGGAAACCAGCGTGGGCTTCTCCATATCCTTCATGGCCGCCATTGAAAAAGCACCTGAAAATCCGCCAAGCCCTCCGAGAACCTCGGGACGCATGGTTTCCTTTACATATTTTTTCATCAGTTCCACGGAGGCGTATCCCGCCTCAATATCTACTCCCGCATTCCTGTAATCCATATCTCTTCTCCTTCGATCATTACAGGAAACGGCAAATTTGCGCCGTTTCCCGATAAAGTGCTTCACCTGCTCGCTTTCTATTTCTGATAATTCTTATATCCGTTCTCTGCAAGGCGCTTATCCTTCTCCTGCACGCTCTCCTTCAGCTTACGGCTGTATTCCTTCAGTCTCCCGAGCAGCCCGCTGTCCGAGACGGCCAGAATCTTTGCCGCAAGAAGCGCCGCATTGGCTCCCCCGTTGATCGCAACGGTGGCCACCGGAATTCCGGAAGGCATCTGCACGATGGAGTACAGAGAATCCCTGCCTCCAAGAGAAGTGGTGTGCATGGGGATCCCGATCACAGGCATGGGAAAAATCGCCGCACACATACCCGGCAGATGAGCCGCCATCCCCGCTCCCGCAATGATAACCTTAAACCCCTTTTCCTCCGCAGTCCCCGCATATTCAAAAAACACATCCGGTTCCCTGTGGGCGGAAATAATCCTCATTTCATAAGAAATGCCAAGCTCTTCGAGTATATCCGCGGCCTTAGCCATAACCGGCATATCCGAATCACTTCCCATGACAATTCCAACCTGTGCCATACCGCAACCATGCTCCTTTCTCTGCCTTACCGGCTGATTTCATACGCTTTCTATAATATCATACTAAAAATCATGTTCTGATGCAACTGTATTCTTCTAAAGGTTTGTTAAGATCTTCGCATCCCGCCAGCACAAACCGTCCCTCCTCTATGATGGGAACCACCACCTCCTCGTCAGTGACCACGCTGATCTCTCCCAGCTCGTCGTAGGGAATCGTGATGTCCGTATGGCAGTTAAAGTAGGCATTCTTTGGCTGCGTCCTCCGAAGGAGGGAGTGTTCGTTGTCTTTGGCTATGATCTCTTTTCCGTCGGGATTGAAGAGCGTCACATCCTCACCATGGGAATAGCAGGTATCTCCCACCGCAAAATGCGGCCCCGTCTTCTCCGCTATTAATATAGGAAGCCTGTCCTCCATCCTGTATTTCCGCCCTGCCACATAGGCCGCGGTATTGGTTCCGATGGCAAATTCCCCAAGGGGAAGCGTATCATGGTGAAAGAGAAGATTATCCTTGATATACTTCCGGTTTTCCTCCGGCGTGTCAAAGCTTTTACAGTCGTATTCCTTTATTCTGCCGTCCTCAAAGACAAGGCACAGATCCCTGTATTCGAGTCCGTTCAGAAAAACCCTGGTCACGTGAAGCACACCCTCGGTTCCCGCAAGCTGGGGAGAGGTGAAAACCTCACCCACGGGAATATTCACGTCGGCTGCACAGTTCTCAAAATTCGTCTGACGCTCCGGGTCCGCAAGAGGATGAAGCATAACCTTCAGATTTGTCCTGTTCCGTCCCCGGCCCTTTATCAGCACGTATTTCCCTTTATCAAGAGCATCAATCATTTTCTGCTGAATACTCTGATAAAGCGCATAATCAAGCGTGTTGATCCGAATCACCTCGTCAAAAATCTCCGGATAGTCCTTACCGATCTTCGGAGTGGGGAAGGCTATGATGGTAAAGCTCCTCTCTTCTCCCTTGATGTAACGGTTTTGAAGCTCTCCAACAGCAGCCGCATACTCCACGGAAAGCTTCTGCTGGGTCTCGTCAAGCCGGGGAGCCTCTTTCTTTTCTGTAAAATCCGGCGGCTCCTCGCCAAAAACCTCCACCACCGCAGGACCTCCGAAAAGAGCGGCCTGCGTTTTGAATTCCTCGTAAGCCTCCTGCCAGGCCTCCATGCGCACCCGCACAAGATTCCTGTCAAGAAACAGAGCAATATCGTCCTTGTGATCGTAATCGTACTGCCTGTTGGGAACAGCCCCGTAATAGCCTGTCCGGTTAAGGCCTTTTCCCTGCAGGATGCCGGAAGCGGCTCTGTAAATGACACTTTTTAATCCCATCTGCTCAAAATTTTCAACAGCCTGCTTTATCATCCGCTCAAAACCCAGGCAATACCGGATATTGACGGTTTTCTTTTTGGAAATATCCTTGTTTCCCACAAGAAATCCAATGCGGTAGCCTTCCGTATAGGTGTCCGCCATTAATTTTATCGTCTCCCCGGGCAGCTTACTTAAGTGCTCCCAGGTTCCAAGCTCGTCCTCCGTAATATACTCTCCAAAGTAATAGAGATATTCCGGACTCTTAAGGTCGCTGCTCTCCATAATTCTCAGCGCAAAGTCCGCCTCCGGATTCAGCGTTTCATTGAGCCTGCACCGGAATGCCTCCCTGGTGTAATCGCTCACAAAGAAGTAGGCGCTCTCCCGAACAGCCTCGTAGTCCGGTATCTTTCCGCTCTCCTCAAGAGAGCAGAGAAAGGAACCGTAAATCTCCAGAAACAGCTCCATCCGGATTACCATTTCCTCCTGCCTTTTCTCATGGGCGAATACGATCAGGGAACGGAGCTCCGCATACAGAAAGGACAGCAGCCTGCCGAAATCCTCTCCGAGCTTTGACGCACTGTATTCAGGATTGGCAAAGCTTCTCCCGTAATTCTCCGGGAGAATGTCCTCATATAATCTGCGGTTTCTTTCCTTCAGCTCGCACACGGGTGCCAGATACAGCTCCCCTGCCTCCACATAATGGTAGGTGTCTGCCATAAGGAGCAGGAAATCCGCCATCCTTCCAAAATATTCACGGAAAGGCTCCGGCATGGCTTCTATCCCGCATCCCGGCTCCATCTCCTTCGTAATTTCCTTAATCCTGCTTACCGCAAGCAAAAATCTCTCTTCAATCATAAACTCACATACGCTCCTGCATACAATATCAGACTCAGCATTCCAAATGCCAGAATATTCAGTAAAATACCCAGAACCGGGAAAAGCCTGAACCGGTCCTTTTCCGTCAGGGACAGGATTCCCAGAATCAGACCGGCTGCCATGAAAAGAACCGAAAGAAGGCCCGCCGTCCCGTGACGCGGCGTAACCTCTCCGCCGCTTCTGTAAGACAAAAACACCGCCGTTCCCAGCGTCACATTCGCAAGAATCCCCAGAATCGCGGCCATAATCCCTTTCGCCGGGTGCTCTTTCGCCGTAAAAATAAAATCCTTTTTCAGAAACATGAATTCTTCCCTCAAATCGCAGAAGGCACTCCTGATTTCAGAAATGCCCTCACCCTTTTAAAATAAAATTTTTGATTTGCCGGCCAGAAGCTTCGAACCGCCAATAATCATGAGAATCCCGCACACAAGCCCCACTACCAGGGTGACGACTCCCACCGCAATGCACATTGCTCCGCTTCCTCCCATGACCTTATATATTTTTTCTTCCATAGCCTTCCTTCCTTTCCCTGAGCCTTCCTAAGCGCCGTACTGCTCATAATATGCGTCAATGGCCGCCTTGATCTCGTCATCTATATAAATATTTCCTTTATATTCCTTATTATACAGATAATCGACCACCTCCGCCATGGTGACGATTGCATTCGCCTCAAAACCGTACTTTTCCTTTATCTCCACAAGAGCGCTCTTATCACCCTGTCCCTTTTCCATCCTGTTCAGGGAAACCATAAGTCCCTTTACCTCCACGTTCCCCTGGGCTTTGATGATGGGGAAGGTCTCCTCGATGGACTTCCCGGAGGTGGTAACATCCTCGATGATAACCACTGTGTCGTTGTCCCTCAGCTTACTCCCCAGAAGAATGCCCGTATCCCCGTGATCCTTTATCTCTTTTCGGTTGGAGCAGTATCGGACCTCCTTTCCATACAGCCTGCTGATCGCCATGGTTGTGGCAACCGCCAGCGGAATTCCCTTGTAGGCGGGTCCGAACAGCACATCGAAATCAAGACCGTAATTGTCATGGATTGCCCTGGCATAATATTCCCCGAGCCTTCCGAGCTGCGTTCCCGTCACATAGCCTCCCGCATTCATGAAAAAGGGGGATTTGCGCCCGCTCTTCAAGGTGAAATCTCCGAATTTCAGCACCTGGCTGTCTATCATAAACTCAATAAATTCCTTCTTATACTGTTCCACCGCTCTCTTCCTCCCGTCTTTACCGATTCCGTGTACCTTACCGCTTTTTCTCAAGGGCCTGTCCGATATCCTTCTTCATGTCAAGCACGGCGGCCCGGGATGCCTCCCCAAAGCCCTCCGGACCGAAGGCCGCATAGCTCTCCTGCTGGTATGCCGCTATGATTCCTCTTGAGGAGTTGACAATCGCGCCCAGCCCGTCCTCATTGAAGAAATGGACGAGATCCGCTCCCTTTCCCCCCTGAGCTCCGTATCCCGGCACCAGAATATAGGATTTGGGCATGATATCCCTGAGGATCTTCCCCATCTCGGGATAAGTGGCTCCCACCACGGACCCGATATAGCTGTACTCCTCTCCCATATGCTCCCGGCTCCACGCCTCCACCTGCTCGCCGACCAGCTCGTACAAAGGCCTGTCTTCAAATGAGATGCCGCCCTCCGCACCCTGTCCGCCGGCCGGATTTCCCGTCCGCACCAAACGGTCCTGAATCTCGCCGCTGCTGGGATTGGAGGTCTTGACCAGGATAAACATTCCCTTGTTCTCCTCCTTGCAGACCTTCAGAAAGGGCTTCACATTGTCCGAACCAAGATAAGGATTGACCGTGACGAAATCCTCGTCAAAGCCGTAGAAGGAATGGCTTCCGACCCTGGCCTTTCCCAGATGCCCCACCGCGTAAGCCTCCGAGGTGGAGCCGATATCTCCCCTCTTGATGTCTCCGATCACCACAAGATCCTTCTCCTTGCAGTAATCCACGGTGCGCTTGAATGCGATAAGACCGGGAATCCCGAACTGCTCATACATGGCAATCTGAGGCTTCACTGCCGGTATCAGATCATAGACGTGATCCACGATCTCCTTGTTGAACTGAAAGATCGCCTCCCCGGCCCCTTCCAGCGTCTCTCCGTATTCTGCATATGACTTTTTCTGGATATGCTCCGGCACATATTTCAGCATGGGATCCAGTCCCACCACAATAGGCGCCTGTGTCTTTCTGATTTTGCTTACCAGTTTATTTATCATCTTAATCCCCCATTCCTGCTCAACTTGCGCATGTCCCGGTACAGATAGGCTCTCGCCGCTTCCGCATATCCCGCCTGCTCCAGAACCCTCTTTACACTGTCCGAAATGACATCCGCCGAAACGCCGTTCTCCTCCACCCGGTTCTGAAAATCAGCAGTCACCCGGAGTGCAAGAAGATCCGCCTGATCGTAATTATACTGCATGTCCGCCTCGCAAAAGGCCTTCATAATCGCATCGCTGATCTTGGTCAGAGTAAAATCCGCCGTCTCCCCATTTGTCTTGATAACCTGAAACATATGGCATCCCCTTCCTGAATTTTTCGTGTATGAAAAGTGTATCATCCGGGTATGCAAAAGTCAATAAAAAACACAAGATATTGTGCTGCCGAAGGTCGGTAGACATAACATCTTGTGATTGTATTTTAACGTGTTTTCAGGAATTCATATTCCCTTTTCGCCTTCTCGTCGTCCGGGTAATTCTTCAGATATTCCTCCATGAGAGAAGCTGCCTGCCCGAATTGCTTCAGATTTTCGTAGGCCGTGATCTCGTTCATTTTGAGCACCTGAAGCAGACCGCTGCCCTCAATATTCATGGCCCTCTGAAACGCTTCCAGAGCTCCCTGATAATCTCTCATCTGCATGCGGCACAGCCCCATCTGATTCAGAACCTGGGCGTTTTCCTCCCCGCTGTCCAGAAAGGTGCTGTAAACACTCACCGCATAGTTAAAGTCTCCCAGCGTCTCATAGGTTCTTCCCAGGAACAGCACCGCCTCATAGCCCTTCTCATCCCTCGCCTTTTCCAGGTAGTTCCTTGCATTCTCATAGTCCTCAAGATAGTAGCTGATGCGCCCCTTCTCGTAATTGGTCATGTACTTGGTTCCGCTTCCCATGGCATTCTGAAGGTAGGTCTGTCCCGCTTCCCGATACCCGTTCTCCTCAAGAACACAGTAGATATCAATCAGCCTGTCGTAATCCCTCTCATCCAGACTGATGGTCTTCTCAAAATCCGCAAGCGCCTGCTCCAGCGCTCCCCTGCGGGCGTGAATCACTCCCCGGAGATAATAAGCGTCCCTCTCCTGGGGGCGCAGTCCGATAATGGCATTGTAAACCCCCACGGCCCTGTCCGCATCTCCCTGTCTGTAATAGGCGGTGGCCAGATAGTAGTTGATGTCAAAATCCATACTGTCAATTCTGCCGCTGCTGCAGCCAAGAGCCGCCTCGAGGCTTGCCGCCGCATCCGCATACTGTGTCTTTCCAAGGTAGGCAATCCCCTCTCCCCGGTACACCATCCGGGGATTCTCGCCCGCCTCCCTCGCAGCCCCGAAGCTTGCAAGAGCCGTGTCGTAGTCAAGAGCACCTATGGCCTCCATTCCCGCGGTTATATTTTCATTTTTTCCCTTCGTTCCACAGCCTGTCAGCAATGTCATGGAAAGAAGCAGCGCCTGTAAAATGATCTTATGTTTCCCCGTCATCCGTCTCTTTTGCACCTCTTTCTGCCTCAGTATTGTACCGTCCGTCAAGCTCCCCGACAATTTATTTTAACACAGACCAGGGCAGATTACATTACCAATTTTTCCGAAGTCCCTTCGGATAATGATTTTTCATGATTCCGCCTGCCGCCTTGCCCCAGCCTAAGGTAAAGCCGTCGATTCCCAGAAGGCACCATCCGTTTTCCTCCTCCGTCGCAAAGGTCTCGCCGCCAAGATATCTGACAGCCTGACGCAGATCTCCAAGCTCCACATACCTTTGCGCCTCTTTTCTTCCAAGCGCTAAGGCAAGCCCGTGGGCCGGCTCAAAGCGGTTCTTTTTGAGTGTTCCCAGATGAAGTCCCGGGCGCAACGCCCGAAGGCCTTTGAGCGAAGGCGCACCCTCCGGCAGCAGATAGAGCTGTTCCCCGAACCGCACAAGAACTCCCGCAAGCTCCGCCTGCAAAAACTGCTTTTGAAAGGAAAGATATTCCTTACATTCCTTTTCCGGAATTCCTTTCTCCTCCCCATATCTTCCGCTCTTCCTTCCGCCCCCGGCTTCTTTCTCCTTCCGAAGGACCGCGGCGAAATGCCCCTCGCCTCTCAGGCGGTGGGGCCACAGGCGGACGGTTCTTTCGATTTCTCCGTTTGCGTCCTCCTGCCCGCACCAGAGCGGATTCCCCCTTCTCATCCCCGAAAATCTCAACGGCTCCGCCAGCTCAAACTCCGGATGTCTCCCGCGGAAACGGCAGACGCTTCCCTCGTCCTCCTCCGGTGCGAAGGTACAGGTGGAATAGACCAGCCTTCCTCCCTCCTTGAGCATCCCCGCGGCGCAGTCCAGAATTTCGTCCTGCCGTGCGGCACACATTTCCACATTTTCCGGGCTCCACTGTGTGCGGGCCTCCTCGTTCTTGCGGAACATGCCCTCTCCGGAGCAGGGGGCATCCACCAGCACTCTGTCAAAGTACTCAGGGAAACGGGCCAGAAGCTCATCCGGGGAATGGCTCACCACAATGGCGTTGCGCACCCCCATCCGCTCTATGTTTTCCGAGAGAATCCCCGCCCTTCCCGGATGGATCTCATTGCAGACCAGAATCCCCTTTCCCTTCATGGCCGCGGCAATCTGGGTACTCTTTCCTCCGGGTGCGGCGCACAGATCAAGAATCCTCTCTCCCGGCTGCGCCTCCAGGAATACGGCCGGAGCCATGGCGCTCGCCTCCTGAATGTAGTAAACCCCCGCCTCGTGATAGGGATGCCTTCCCGGCCTGTCCTCTTCCTCAAAGTAAAAGCCGTTCTCCTCCCAGGGAACCGGGGACAGGGAAAAAGGAGACAACTCCAAAAAGCGCCTGCCCTCCCCCTTTAACGGGTTCAGGCGAAGCGCCTGGCTTTTTGTCCCCTCGCAGCTTTCAAGGAATTCGGAAAACTCCTCTCCCAGCATCTTTTTCATCCGCTCTGTGAATGCCTGTGGCAGCATGGTCTTCCCTGTCCTTTACAGATCCTTTTCCTGAATGTCGATCTTAATGTGAACGTCACGAAGCTGCTTTTCCTCCACCTCGGAGGGAGCGCCCATCATCACGTCCTGCGCCGTCTTGTTCATGGGGAAGGGAATGATCTCCCGGATACTTTCCTCTCCCGCGATCAGCATCACCATACGGTCGACTCCCGGCGCAATTCCCGCATGGGGAGGCGCTCCGTAGCAGAACGCATTGTACATGGCGGGAAACTTTGCTTTCACATGCTCCTCCTCAAGTCCCACCATCCGGAAGGCCTTCACCATGATTTCAGGATCGTGGTTCCGCACCGCACCGGAGGAAAGCTCCACGCCGTTGCACACCAGATCGTACTGATACGCATAAATGTCAAGAGGATCCTTTGTCTCAAGAGCCTCCATACCGCCCTGGGGCATGGAGAAGGGATTATGGCAGAATTCCAGTTCTCCGCTCTCCTCCCCGATCTCGTACATGGGGAAGTCCACGATCCAGCAGAACTCATAGCACTCCCTTTTCATATGCTTCTCACAAATCTCACCCAGAAACCGTCTGAGCACGCCCGCAGTCTTCTGCGCCTCCAGAAGCTTTCCTGCCGCAAGTCCGACAAAATCGCCGCTCTTAAGCCCAAGGGCGCTTATCACGCTCTCCTTCCGCTCCTGAAGGAACTTGGAAATTCCGCCGACGAATTCGCCCTTCTCATCCAGTCTGAACCAGTAAACCTTCCTGCCGCTGTGAACCTCCACATCCCCGCAGAGCTTGTCAATCACCTTTCTCGTGGCGGTAAACTCGTCCACCACCACGGCCTTTACCGTCTGTCCCTCGAAGGGGCCGAACCCGCAGCCCTCCATGCACTGTGTCGCATCCTGCAAGGTCAGGTCGATGCGCAGATCCGGCTTGTCCGAGCCGTATTTATCCATGGCCTCTTTATAGGAAATCCTTGTAAAGGGAGCCTTTGAGGCCGTCTTATATTTGCCATACTCTGCAAAGATCGGGGGCAGTACGTCCTCAATCACCGCAAACACGTCGTCCTGCGTGGCAAAGGCCATCTCCATATCCAGCTGATAAAACTCTCCCGGAGAACGGTCCGCCCTGGCATCCTCGTCCCGGAAGCAGGGTGCGATCTGGAAATACCGGTCAAAGCCCGAGGTCATGAGAAGCTGCTTAAACTGCTGGGGTGCCTGGGGCAGCGCATAAAACTTGCCCGGATGGTTCCTTGCCGGCACCAGATAGTCCCTTGCCCCTTCCGGGGAAGAGCAGGTGAGGATGGGCGTTGTGATTTCCAGAAAGTCATGCTGTGTCATGCTCCTTCTGATCTCCGCCACAATCTTGCTGCGGAGCACGATCTTCTCCTTCACTTCGGGATTGCGCAGATCCAGATATCTGTACTTGAGTCTGACAGCCTCGTCCGCCTCCCGGGAACGATTGATCTCAAAGGGAAGCTCGTTGTAAATGCACTTGCCAAGCACCGTGATATCCTGCGGAACCACCTCCACCTCTCCCGTGGGGATTCCCGGATTCTTGTTGGAACGCTCCCTCACTGTACCGGTGACGGAAAGGGTGGACTCATTGTTGATGCCGTTCAGCTTCGCCATCATCTCCTCCGTCTCAATCACCACCTGGGTAACCCCGTAAAAATCCCGGAGAATCAGAAATCCCAGATTCCTGCTTACCTTGCGCATATTGTCATACCATCCCACAATGGTGACCGTTGTCCCCTCATCCGACAGCCGAAGCTGACTGCAGTTGTGTGTCCTTGACTGTATCATGATTATCCTCCATCTTCGTCCAAATGTATGCAGGCCCGGGTGTTGGCTTCCCCTGCTTTTTGCCTGCTGAAATTCTGTGAAATATTATACCTTCTTTGGCTTTTGTTGGCAAGATGAACTGCAGACGGTTTTAAAAATTCACCGGAGGCGGATGATCAGGCGGAATTTTTTTGAGCGACAGATGCGGACTTGACAATAACCGAAAAATGAGATATTTTATTCTCATATCAAAAGTATTCTTTTTATTCTATTGCGTGTGCGTTTCGCACATTCGGCAGCTTCTGCCGGGTTACCCACTGTTTTTCGAAGATTTAAGGAAAGCGGGAGGAGTTTCTGGATCTGTGCACCGGCGCAAGGGGGCTGAAACTTTTGTACGACGGTTTCTTCAAGGAGGTCATGAACCCGGAGTATGTTCCGGGGCGGCTCAGCGATTTTCTCTCCTGCACGCTGGGGCAGACGGTCCGTGTGATACGTGCGATTCCCACGGACTCCACCCGGCTGGCAAACGAGAGCGTCCTGCTCGCCATGGATATCGTGGTGGAGCTTGGGGACGGCAGCATAGCAAACGTGGAGATGCAGAGGATCGGGTATCTCTTCCCGGGACAGCGAAGCGCCTGCTATTCGGCGGATCTTTTGCTCCGCCAGTACAAGCGGCTTCGGGGAAGCAGGGAGAATTTCCGCTACCGGGATATCCGGAACGTCTATACTATCGTGCTCTTTGAAAAGAGTCCGCAGGCGTTTCACGCCTATCCCGAGACATACTGCCATTTTTTCGAACAGAAATCGGACAGCGGACTTACGATGGAGCTTGTACAGAAATATCTGTTCATCCCCCTTGACATCTTTATGAGAAATCCGCACAATAGAGACAGAAGAAGCAGAAGGGACGCGTCCGATCAGGAGATCGTAAGCCGCCTCTGTGACCAGTATCATCTGACAGAAATACAGGCGGCCAGTTTTCTTGAGAAGTAGCGGCCAGCTTAATGGTGAAAAATTCCACCCGAGCGGCCGGCTCCGAGGCTCTGCCAGACTGCGGCGGCCGCCCAGGCGGAATTTCTTATTTTCTATAATTACATAATGATATCAGGAGACTGTCAGCACGGGATTCACCACATCCAGATACACCTTCAGGTCCGGATCCTCGGAAATCACATCGCCCTCCACCCAAAGCTCCAGCCTGTGGATTCCCTTAAGCTCTGCCCCGCCCTCATGAACACCCTCCGTGCTTGTCAGCTCCGGAGAGCAGAACAGCTCTCTCCCATCGCCGTACAGGCGCAGATACATGGAGATCCTTTTTTCCGACCTGTCCCATATTATGTTGTCGCAATTCAGGATGCGGGGCAGCCATGCGTCCGTGTCAAATCCATAGCGGAAGGAAAGGCTCTCGTACTTTCCCTCAAGCTCCCAGCAGATTCTCGTATGATTCCCCACACTGATCCCGTGACCATAGCGAAGATGATCCACCAGCAGGGGAAGCCGTCCATAGGCTCGGTTAGCGCAGGCGTTTTGGCAGGGCAGGCAGCCGTCCGCACTCTCCTGCGTGCTCCAGGGCAGGTCCGAGAGCATGGGAAGGCTTTTTTCCTCCGTATTTCGAACTGCGGTCATTGGCTGCGGCAGCTTCTCTTTCGGACCCACGCTAAACTCCACGGGCCCTTCACCCGCACATACCCGGATTTCCAGACATCCCTTCTCCTCCTTCCAGTAAAGCTCCACCAGCTCCGGGTCCGCAAGCCATACCGGCCTTTGGGAAAGATACAGGCAAAAGCACAGGTTTTTTTCCTTCTCTGTATTCACATGGAACAGAAATCCCTCCTTTTCCCTTTTTACAATCACATATTGCCACAAAGACACGGCTCCCTGGAGCCGGGTAAGAAGTGCGTCCTCCACAGGTATGGAAAACCACTGCGCTTCCTCCTCATTCTCCCTGGAATTCATAATAATAATCAGATCACGCAATCTCACATAATAGGCATTTCCAAATCCTTCCTCCGGATAACTCTGACAGAGGGCTTTCCGGGCACTTTCCCGGTCTGCGCTTTCCGCCTCCAGGATTTCCAGCCCGTCAAAGGCTTCTGTACGGTCCGTGACAAGGGGCAGATAATAAAAGCGGGATTCCTTGGGGAACAGCTCAAACCCGTTTCTGACAAGGTAGACCGGCTCAAAGACCCTGCGCAGGATTCCGCCCGTCCATGCGTCACCAAGCTCCTCCTCCTTCCATCCCCGGTACTCGACGGCCATATGTATCTTGTCAAGAACCTCCTGTTTTCTCGGAATCATGTCATGGCGAAGCACGGCCCGGAAAAAGGAAAGCGCACAGATCCCCTGCTCCGACCAGATAAGACGGCCATCGGGCCCGCATTCGATCAGCCAGCTCTCCCCCTCCATGGAATAATGGGCCGCTCCTATGGACAGTCCTGTGAGCAGCATTTCCACGCTCATGCAGGCGGAAATCTGCTGTTCGTTCCCCTGTAGATACCCATGGCATTCCCCCGGCCTGTCGCGGAATCCCGCATCATTCCAATACCAGTTTTCCGGCTGCACCCCGATCTCACGGCAGGCGCCGTCCATCCACGCTCCCAGCACGGCCCCGAAGCAGGAATAGGCCGCATGGGAATGGTTCTGCTTATAGGAGAAGATAAAATAATCGGAGTATTCCCGCATTTTATCCATAAAAAACGGACGTTTGATCATGGCCGCAAGCTCCAGGTTGTTCCGGTTTCCGTCCGAATAAATGAAGGGAAAACCATATTTCGCACACAGGGCAAGAAGGCGGAAAAAGTACTCATTCCTCCAATAGCTCTCCGGCTTTGTGCCCAGATACTGCTCCACAAACCCTATGCTCACCAGATTCTTGGCCCGCTGCATCACGTACTCGATCTCGCCAAGGCTGGTAATACAGTATTTTCCAAACTGTGTCTCGTGAGGGCCAAGCGCACCGAGATGCCACAGATATCCCTTCGCATCCTCCCGGAGCATATAGCCGGCCACATCCTCCGCCTTTGCCTTGTAGGAGGCGATCAGCCCAATCCCCACATAGGGTTTCATTTCCTGCGGCAGCATTTCCCAGACCTGTCCCGGCTCATGGCCGCTGTAATCAAAAATCGTGAACCATGGATTTTCAGCGCTTATCACCCTTTTTAGAGGCTTTCTTCCATGCTCCGTGTCAATCCCGAACTTCACGGCTTCGGACCAGGTCTCCTGTGATTTTTCCCGCACTCTTGCATACCAGGGGCCGCCGCATCCGGGAAGCTCCTCCCTCCTTGGGAAGTAATAGCCCACCTCGGCATCACTCGAAATTACGGCTTCCATCACCCTTGCATCCGCAAACCGTTCGTTGTCCGCCATCTCCAGCACAAACTCCGTATGAGGGCCGTCTGCCTTCGTCCACTTAAAATGCAGCGCTATGTCTGTCAGATCCTGTTCCTGAAAAGGCGCCAGAAATTTCATCCCGTTCTTTTCCATCCGTGCGATTCCTCCCATCTCTTTCCGCTTTCTTGCGCATTGTGTGTCTTCTGCCGCTTAATGCCCGGCCGCAAAGGCTTCGTACTGCATCTTCATGGCTTCTGTCACCCGATCAAGTCCTGCCGCCTCCAGCTTTGTCTTAAACTCGTTAAACTTTGCCTCCGTATCATCCCCATAGATTCCCAGAGAAAAGCTGTATTCATACTCATCCACTATGGAATTGACCACGGACAGCTCTGCTGCCACAGGGGAGGAATCAAAGGTAAAACCGGCCACCTGGGCAAACAGCTCCCGGGAATCAATGCTTTCGCTGATGGCAAGCTTTCTTTCGTCGGTTCCGGCCATCACAGGCTCATCCGCCCGGTTCAGCGCCCAGGCCCAGCTGTTCCAGCTGTAATTTTCCGCCCCTTCCAGAACCAACCGCTGTCCCTGATCATTGAGATCCCAGTGTTCTCCCCGGATTCCTCCCAGAAGCGTCCGGTTCAGATCCACATCGCTCTTCATATAGTCCAGCACAAGAGCCGCTCTCTCCGGATGCTTGGAGTTTGTGGCAATGGCGATCATGTCGCCGTTGTAACGGCTTCTCGCCATGTGAATATCCGGAGAAACATCATATACGGCAAAGGTTCCAAGCTGTGCTTTTTCCAGCTTTTCCCCGGCATCAATGGCCGAGAAATTCCATCCGATGCAGCCCGAGGTACCGTTCTCAAAATAAGCCGTGGCATCATTGGTATCATTGATGGCATCCCGGGACCACACTCCCGCCTGTGCCAGCTGTGCCATCTCTTTGGCATAATCCAGATACAGGTCAGAGGTGTACAGATAAACCACCGAATCCCACGCCGGAAGCTCCTCCCTGTTTTCCGCATTATAAAAGAAGTCGAAGCCCTCTGTAAAATAGTCATATCCCCTCGCCTGCAGATAGGGCTCCAGTGTCTGGTTTCTGTTGGCATTGGTGTTCATAGCCACAACACCGCTCTCGCTCTGCACCTTGGCCAGCTCCGTCAAAAATTCTTTGAAGCTCTCCCAGTCTTTTGGCTCCGGCAGCTGATACCTGTCAATCAGATCCTTCCTTGCCACAATGAAGTCATAGTTGCTAAAGGACGCGTTCCCCTTGGGCACCGCATAGAGCTTGTCTCCGATCTTGGCCTGATCCCAGCTCACGTCAAGCTGCTGCTCGTAGGTGTAGGGCAGGTATTTCTGCACAAAATCCATATCCATTTCCTTGAAGGCTCCTTTTGCCGCCTCCTCATTGTAGTAGCACCAGGAAGCGGTATAGATCAGATCCACATCCTCGCCGCCTGCCAGCACAAGAGAATACTTGGTCTGGTAATCGCTCCAGTTCAGAAACTTGATCTCCAATGTGGAGTTCAGGTTGGGAATCAGATACTTACTGTTCGCCTCCTCCAGAACCTTGTCCATGTCCGCCGGAGCGTCGCCCAGCACATACAGTACCACGTTTTCCCTCTCCTCCAGGTCATAGCCCTTCCCGTAATAGGGACTTTCCGCAGAAATACTCTCCTGCAGGGCCTGTGCCTCCTTCGTCCCTTCCGCATTCTGTTCGGAAGACGCATCCTCTTTCGGGGCCTGCCCAAAATCGCCGTCCGACGATCCGCCGGATCCTGACGAGCAGGCACACAGTCCCGCCGTCATCGCGGCCGCCAAAAGCATTGAAATCCTCTTCATCCACTTGTTTTTCATACATTCTCCCTTCTGTGTGCGGCGCACACCTTTTAATAATTATCCCTTCACCGCTCCGATCGTCATACCCTTGACAAAATATTTCTGAAGGAACGGATACAGCAATATAATAGGCCCGGTTGCAATCACCGTCATGGAAAGCTTGAGCCCCTCCGTGGGCACCTGTCCCACCTGCATTCCCGTCATGGAAGCGATCCTCTTTAGCGCCTCGGAGCTGTTGAGGATGTTCTGCAGTGTATACTGAAGATTCCAGGTGCCCCCGGTGCTCATGAACAGCATACAGTTATACCAGTCATTCCAGTAGGTGAGGGCCGTGAACAATCCCAGCGTGGCGACCAGCGGCTTTGCCGTTGGCAGGATGATCTTCCGGAACGTGTAGAAATCCCCCGCTCCGTCCACCTTGGCCGCCTCCGTCATCTCAAAGGGAATCCCTTTCATAAAGCTCTTGGCAATAATCATGTTCCACACAGAGAACAGACAGGGCAGGATCAGCGAATAAATATGGTTATTGAATTTAAAAAACCTGGAGCACATCAGATACCAGGGCACCAGTCCGCCGCTGAACAGGGTGGTAAAAAAGAAGAAAAAGGATGCCTGGTTTCTCCAGGGAAAATCCGGCCTTGCCAGCACATACCCTGTCATTGCAGACAGGAAAACCGCCGCAAGCGTGCCAGTCACTGTGACAAAAAGCGTGATCCCGTAAGCCTTAACTATGGTATCCGGACTTTTGAAGGCCATCCGGTAGGCCTCTGCGGAAAAGCTTTCTGCCGCAGGGAAAAAGCTGTACCCCTCCGTAAGAATCACGCTCTCCCTGGTAAAGGAGCCCACGAGGATCAGGTAAAAGGGAAGCAGGCACAAAACCGCAAACAGTGTCACCAGCACATAGGAAATACCGAGAAAAATCTTTTTATCTTTTCCTTTTTTTACTTTCATCTTCGCCCTCCTTTCCTAAAACAACGTATATTCCGGATCTATTTTTTTGACGATCCAGTTAACCGATACAATGGTGACAAAGCACAGCACCGACTGATAAAAGCCCGCCGCCGCAGACATTCCGATATTCGGCGAGGTGATCAGGGACCGATAGACAAACGTATCAATCACATCCGAGGTCTCATAAAGCAGCTGATTGTTTCCCATAAGCTGGTAGAACATACCGAAATCTCCCCTGAAAATATTCCCCACTGACAGCAGAAACATGATAAAGATCGTGGGCTTTAAGCTGGGAATTGTGACATACCGTATTTTCTGAAAGATGCCCGCCCCGTCTATGGAGGCCGCCTCAAACATTTCCTGACTGAGACCCGCAATGGCCGCCAGATACACCACGGTTCCATACCCCGTCTGCTTCCAGAGCCTTACCGCCACCATCACAACGGGCCACTGTCTGACCTGATGATAAATGCTGAAATCCTGAATCCCGAAACGGGAGAGGATATTACTCAAAACACCGTTCTGCCCGAAGATATTCAGCATCACAGTGGACACCACGACCCAGGAAATAAAATAGGGAAGAAACATAAACGCCTGGGATAGCTTCTTGAACACTCTCCCCGTGATCTCGCTGAGCATGAGGGCAAATCCCACCTCAAAAAGAATTCCGAACACAATGAACGCCAGATTGTACAGAAGCGTATTTTTTGTCAAATCCAGAAGCTTTCCGGAAATTTTCAGGTATTCAAAATTATCAAATCCGCACCAGGGACTTTTCAAAATTCCATCATTATAATTATAATTTTTAAATGCGATTGTAACCCCGAACATGGGAATGTAGCTGAACACCACCACGTAAAGCAGTGCGGGAAACAGCATGCAGATCAGAGTCCTGTTCTTTTGGATCCGCCTCCAAAATCCCCTTTTTCCAATTCTTTCCTTTTCTAACTGATTTGTTTTCACAGACACCGCCTCGTTTCCGTTTTCTCTCTGAACCCTGATTTTTTGTCTACACCGCCATTATAGCCATTATTCTTCTGCCCTCTCAATCGTAAAATCCCGCACCCTCTGGAAGAAACCTCAAAATCATTAGTAAATTCCGAGACTGCTGGTAAATTCTTTTACTCATCCCCGCACTTCTTTCAACAGAACTTTTCTTATGCTACAATGGGCATGATAAGAGGAAAAAGAGATGCCGGTCTGGGAGGATTTTATATGACCCTGCTGTTAGTGGATGACGAATTTCATGTGAGAAAAAAGCTTCAGAACAAAGTTGACTGGAACGCTCTTGGGATTGATGTTCTGCTGGAGGCGGACGACGGGGTGACAGGGTATGAGACTGCGCTGCGGCATAGAATTGATATTCTCATCTCCGATATCCGCATGCCCCGGATGAGCGGAACGGAGATGGCTGAAAAAATCAGGGCGCTGTACCCGGACTGCGTGATTCTCTTTCTGAGCGGCTATTCCGACAAGGAGTATCTGCGCTCCGCGATCTCTCTCCACGCCCTTTCCTATATTGACAAGCCGGTATCGCCTCTGCAGGTGGCGGAGGCGGTGAAGGAGGCAGTGTCCTACTGCGATCATATGCAGAATTCCTCCATCTTTGCTTCCAAAATCAGGGAAAGCCGTCTGGCAGGAATGCTCTGCTGCCCAAAGCCCGAACAGGAGGCTCTCTTGCGCCTGCTTACGGACTGCGCTCTCACTCCTCTCCATTTTTCGGATTCCCGGACAATCCTTCTTCAGCTCCTCGGCCCGGAGGGGATTCCCTCCGGACTGGCCTCAGAGATCACGGAGCTTTTTAAGCAGAGCGGACTGCGGTATATTCTGGGGGATTACCGTGAATCCTTCCTCGTCATACACCTGCTCTCCGATGAGGGACGGCTGGTCTCAATGCTCTCCCGCTCCTTCCTGCACTCGCTTCTGCAGAGAATCTCCTATCTGCTGAAAAACCAGTCCTGGTTTATTGCCGTGGGGGAAATAGCGGAAAATATACAGGAATTGTATCACTCCTATCAGTCCGCTGTGATTGCCCTGCAGCAGAACTTCTTTCTGGGAACCAATACCGTCTCCTTTGCCGGGGAGAGGCCTGCGGACGAATTTCATTTGGACGATGGTTTTTGCAAGGAGCTCTTAAGCTCGATCAAGCAGAAGGATGAGAGGGAATGTTTTCGGCTGCTGGATCTGCTCTATAAGGAGTATCAGGGTCATCCCTGCACCCTGGTGAGCGTAGTTCGGGAAAATTATTATCTCTGTCTTTCCCAGCTGTTTTCGCACTGTATCTCCCATCACATCGCATTTGGCTCCGCCAGCAGCAAGCAGCTGTGGGACGTGATCGCCTCCGCCCACACATTAAGGGAGCTTCACCGGGTGGCCGTAAACCTTTATCAGTCCTATTTTGATTTTATCCGGGAAAACCAGACGCAGCTTTCCGTTTCCGGAAATATACGCAGACTGGTGGAGCAGAATTATCAGAATCCCTCCCTTGGTCTCCTGCTTTTAAGCGAAAGCCTTGGTCTGTCGCAATCCTACATCAGCCAGCTGTTCAAGCAGGAGACGGGAAGCACCATCAATCAGTATATTATCTCCTATCGGATTGACATGGCTTCCTCCCTGCTTTTGAAAACCGACCGGAAAATTTCCGAGATCGCCTTAAGCTGCGGTTTTCCGGATCAAAATTACTTTGCCAAGCTCTTCAAAAAATGTACGGGAATGACTCCCACCGAATACCGGGGATATATTTAAGATCAGAAAGGGGTATACATGAATTTTATTCGAAGATTAAAGCTGTATTATCTGTACGATATGAAGATGGAGTATAAGCTGCTGTTCTCTCATCTTGCGCTTTCCGTGCTGGCAATTCTGCTTGTGACCATTCTTCTGTACACCAATTCCGCAGGTATTCTGGAGCGAAAGCTGCTGGGATCCGCACAGGCCACCTCGGAGAAAATTATTCTGTCTCTGGAAAACCTGATTCAGAAATATGACAATATGACCTACAGCTTTTCCATGATGGAGACCGTCACGGATCTTTTTTCCCATCCGGGGGACGACTATGACTACAACCGGATCCGCAAGGACAGGACGGATTTCGAAAACGCCATGTTCTCCTGTATTCCCCTGCAGATCCGCAACTCCGTCCCGGACTGCGATATTTACGTCTATTTTCAGGATTCTTTTCCTTACTTTAATGACCAAAGGCGGTATTTTACCTATTCCTCCATCCAGAATGCGGACTGGTTCCGCCACATTTATGACACCTACCGGAAAAACCGCACCTCCTTTTTTATTCTCCCTCAGAAGCTTGGAACGAAGGAGGGAACGCCGTACATGTCCATAGCCCGGGTGATGCCGGACAAGACATATTATCCCTCGCCTCTTGCCATATTGAAGCTGGACTTTCCGGAAAGCTATCTGAACGAGGCCATCAGCCTTGGCAGCTTTGACAACGCTCTCACCTTCCTCGTGACCAGCGAATCCGGCCGGCTGCTCTCCCTTTCCGACACCTCCAGGGAAACGCTCTACGAAGAGCTTCTCACCTGCGAGCCGGATGCCGGCCGCCAGATACCGGATGCCTGGCAGCAATATCATCTGGAAGGAACCGACTACTTCGTGATCCGCCAGCCCCTGCCCTCCTACCCGCTCACCCTGATCACTATGCTTCCCGCAAAAAGCCTGCTCAGCGAATATTATGTCCACCGGAACTCCACGTTTCTCATCGGAGGCATCCTCATGGTATTTTGTCTGTTTTTATCCACGGTTCTTTCCAAAACCATGTCCGTGCGCATCATCCGCCTCACCTCCCGCATGAAGCAGGTAAAAAAGGGGGATCTGATTCCCCTTCCCTCCTCCATCATCCAGGGGAAGGACGAGATCGGGGAGCTCACCGGCACCTACAATTATATGATCCATTCCATGGAGGAGCTGATCGAAAAGGAGTATCTGCTGGGGCAGGAGACGAAAAATGCGGAGCTTCGGATTCTTCAGGCGCAGATCAACCCTCATTTTCTGTACAATACTCTGGATATGATCCAGTGGTTTGCCGAGGAGGGAATGCTTGCGCAGATCGAGGAGGCCACATCCTCCCTCGCCACCTTCTACCGGCTCAGCTTAAGCAACGGAAAGGAATTCATTCCTCTGAGAGAGGAAATCGAGCATGTGCGCTCCTATATCCGCCTTCAGCGCCTTCGTTTTCCCGATGCCTTTCTGTATGAGGAGGAGCTGGATCAGGAGCTTTTGGATTATCCTGTCCCCAAGACAATCCTGCAGCCTCTCGTGGAAAATGCCATCACCCACGGCCTGCGGGAAAGCAGGAGAATTCCGGGGCATCTGTGTATTCGAATCGAAAGGGAGGGCAGCCGCATTATCCGGATCGGCATTCTGGACGACGGGGTTGGCATGAAAGATTTTTCCCGGATTCCGGAGAGCGGAGGCGGACACGGTTTTGGCATCTCCAACGTGTCCTCCTATCTCACCCTGCTCTACGGCCCTTCCTTCGGTGTTTCCTTTGAAAAAAACACTCCGGAGGGAACCGTTGCCATTGTACGGATTCCCGTTCCGGAGCCTTTTATCTGACATTTTGCTGTCTGCGGAGGCAATTTCTACTGCCCGCCGTAGAGCTTCTTTTTCTGCTGGCGGGCCGCAATCCTCACATACAGGGACATGGGAAGAAATCTTCCCCCGAGCATGGCGGCCTGCATCAGGCGGGTGGGGATGATCACTACCTTTCTTTTCGCCATCTGTTCTAACGCATACTCCGCACAGTACCCGGCGCTGATACCCTTCAGGGCAAACTCCACCCCGGCCACGCTGTTGAACTCCGTATCCACCGGTCCGGGGCAAAGACACCCCACATACACCCGGCTCCCGCTCTCCCTAAGCTCCCGGGCCACTGCCTGGGTCAGACTGGTGACATAGGATTTGGTGGCATAGTAGGTGGCCATGTAGGGGCCTGCAGGCATGAGTCCCGCGGAAGATGCCACATTCAGAATATAGCCCGTGCCTGCCTTCTGCATCTTTTGAAGCATCAGCTTCATCAGAATGTGCAGCGCCTTCACATTGAGCTGAACCATATCCATCTCCTTTGCAAGATCCGTCTCCACAAACCTTCCGCAGTCGCCAAAGCCCGCATTATTGATAAAAATCCCGATCTTCCGCTCCCTCAGTTGGTTCATGACGCGATGGCATTCCTCTTCCCTTGACAGATCCGCCTCCATGACCACGCAGTCCGTCTCAAGCTCCTTTGCCAGCCTTTCCAGACGATCCCGCCGCCTTGCGATCAGCACAAGGGGAAAACCCTTTGCGGAGAGCCTTTTTGCAAACTCCGCACCGATTCCCGCACTGGCACCTGTTATTACCGCATATTTCTTATTCGACATAATTCTTCATCCTTTCCATAATATGCCCGATATTCCCCTCGCCGGCAAACACACTCTTGTCAAAAAAATCCTGCTCTCTGTCAACCCACAGCAGCTCATTCTCCTCACCCCGGACCTCCCTGTCACAGTTCAGGCTTCCGAAATATACCTCAAGCCTTATCCCTTCCAGATGATACAGAAAATCCATCATATGTGTCAGAGTGATGTCCCGCTCCGTGATGCCCGTCTCCTCATAAAGCTCCCTGTACGCCGCACGGATTCCCTCCTCGCCGGGATTTATCTTGCCGCCCACCAGGTTGAGCAGTCCCGCATAGGGATTCTTTCTTCGCCTGCAGACCAGGAGCTTTTCCTTCTTTTGATCCAGTACGGCGATAAGATTCACATTGGACTTCATCCCATCCTCCTCTTCCGGTCTGTCGATTCCCCGTCACCCCAGTTCCTTGTACAGCGCATAATAATCAGATTCCATATTTCCCGCATAAGTCTCATAGAATCTTTTTGCGTCGTCCAGCGCCTTGTTATAGATCCTTTTCCCGAGCATATCCTGAAAAAAATCAAGAATATTCCCTGTCCCGATGATCCCAAGCTCCAGATCATGCTCCTGTCTGAAAAACTCAGCGATCTCGGAGCACATCTGTCTTTTTTCTTCCTCACCAAATGAATTCATAATGTCCTCCCGTATATTTCCTCGCATATCCTGGCAAATTCATCCTCCGACACGTCCAGCTCCTCTTCCTCCATGTAGGGCTCACCGCCGCGCACTCCCTCTCTCACAACGCTGGGGCCATCCATATAGTATCCCTCGTAATCGTAATCCGCAGCCTCCGCACTGACAATCAGCTTTGCCAGCTCGTCTGCGGCCTGTGCGCTGTCCGGATCCTGATTTCCTCCGATTGACGGCCCGCTGGGACCGCTGTAGACCTGGAGATAAATCTCCCTTCCGTCCTCCCCTGCGGCCAGGATGCAGTAGGCATACTGATCCTCCAGATTTTTCGTCATGTACAGCGGCTCTCCGAACAGCGTCTTTAGCTGTCCCAGGCACAGAGTGCTTCCTCCCTGATAAGCCCAGGCCCCCGCTTCCGGCCCCAGAATACTACGGATCTTGGAGGTGCCCATTGCGGTTTTTTTCATGGTCTCCATATCCTGCGCCTTAAATTCAAAATTCGCTCCCATATTCTCCTTCCCTTCCCATTGTCTTTAATACGCTGCATACCGACAGCGTACTCCGGGCAGGCGCCTGCGAAGCGGCGGACTTAAAATCCAGGCCTTACATGATGACAAATCGCAAGCAAGGTACTTTGGAGCCGCCGGTGCTTAGGCGCTGTGCTTTAGCGCCTTACGCACCGCTGCGAGCGACATGTAGCGCAAGCGTACCTGCGGTGATTTGTCATTATGCAAGGCGGATTGCCAGAAGCTTTGACTTCGCAGGCGCCTGCCCGGAGTACGCCGCCGGTATGCTGTTGGTATGTAGCGTTAAAATAATACTAACTTATTTTACATCATTTGTCACTTTTTAAATCCCTGAAACGTGTATATGATAGAAGCGGGAAAACGAGCGCTCGCCTGCCCGCAAAATACATGGAGATGCTACTTCGGAGGAACAACATGTGAATACCAAAAATGAAACCCAGATACAGCGTGTGATTCAAGCTTACGGCGATCTTCTCTACCGTACCGCTTATGTCCTTCTCGCAAATCCTCACGATATACAGGATGTGCTGCAGGAAGTATTTCTGAAATACATGGACAAAGCGCCGGCATTTCGGGACGAGGAACACGAAAAAGCCTGGATGATCCGCACAACGGTCAACCTGTGCAAGGATTTTCTCCGCTTTAACCGCCGGCATGCCTATGTCAGTCTGGAACAGCTTGATACCGCATGCGAAATCCCGGAGGATCACGAGATCATGAAGGAGGTTCTTCTCCTTCCTCCCAAATATAAGGCGGTGCTCCTTCTTCATTATATCGAGGGCTACCGGCTAAAGGAGATTTCCCAGATCCTGGGTATTTCTGAAAGCGCCGCAAAGAAGCGTCTGCAGAGGGGAAAAGAAGCATTAAAACAAAAATTAACCGAATAACAGGAGGTCTGTTTATGAGATACGAAAAACTGAAACAAAGCATACAAGAAATCACCATGCCAAAGCAGATGAAGGAAAGTCTGATAAATGGCTGCCAAAGCCGCCGCCATACGGATAATTTCTGGTTCCGGAATTCCAGGACGGCTGCGGCCGTCCTCACCGCCGCAGTCATTGCGCTTACCGCGAGCATGCCCGCCTACGCCGCTTATGATCTGTACCAGACAAAAAATCTGGCCGTGTTTTTTGACTATGACATCCAAAAGGAGCAGATCGACGAGCTGGGCGAAGCCCTTTCCTCCATGGACGGGATCGTGTCCGTGCGCTTTGTCAGCGCAGGCGAGGCCTGGGAGGAATTTGCCGACGCATATCTATCCAGGGAGCTTGCCGCTTCCTTTGACGCAAATCCTCTTGCAGATTCCGCCAATTACGAAGTGACTGTGGGTCTTGGAGCGGATACCCGGGCGGTACGGGAGCAGATTCTGAAACTTGCCGGGGTCCGCCGTCTGGCAGACCGGTATGAACAAAAGGAGAGCCAAAACGCCGCCGGCTTGCAGCGGGGTTGGTGACTTTCCGGCTGATAACCGCTTCTGGACAAGTACGCTTTATTCGTGTTAGTATAGGGAAAACGATAGGGCGGTAATGGCAGTATGCAAAAAATTATGATAATCGAGGATGACCCGGCCATTCGTGAGGAACTGGCGTTACTCCTGAAAAACGAGGGATATACGCCTTTGATGGTTACGGAGTTTACAGATGTGCCGGGGCAGGCAGCGCAGGAACGCCCGGACCTTATTCTTTTGGACATTGGCCTTCCGGGTAAAGACGGCTTCTCTCTGTGCGCCGCACTGCGGAAAGTGTCTCTCGCACCGATGATCTTTGTCACCAGCCGGGATGCCGGTGTGGACGAGGTGCGGGCGTTGAGCCTGGGCGGGGACGACTACATCACCAAGCCATACAGCGTCCCCGTTCTGCTGGCCCGAATCAAGGCAGTCCTGCGCCGGAGTTTTGGTGAGCCGGAGCCGTCTGATATTCTGGATGACGGTAAGCTGCGCCTAAGCCTGACAAAAGGGACAGTGTCGGCTGGCGGAGGGACTGCGGAGCTGACCCGGAATGAACTGCAGATTTTAGCATGTCTGATGGCCCATGCAGGACAGATTGTCTCCCGGGCCGATCTGATTGATACGCTATGGGACAATCAGATTTATATTGACGACAATACGCTCAGTGTGAATATGACCCGTCTACGGGGAAAACTGGCAAAGATCGGCCTGCCCGATGCCATCAAGACCCGGCGGGGAATGGGGTATCAGCTATGACACTTCGGGAATTTTTATCGGACCGGCTGTTCCGGATCATAACACCACTGCTTTGCTTCACGATAGCCATCCTGTTTCTCCGAGCCACCGGAACCCAGTCCGGTGTGCTGGCGATTTTGGCAGCGGTATTTCTGCTGGTCTTTTGTGCGGTACAGCTGTCCGACTTTTTTTCCCAGCGAACTCGCCTTCGGGAGCTGGAATCCATTCTGGACAGTCTGGATCGAAAATACCTGTTTACCGAGTGCGTTCCGCCTCCCCAAAATCTCTATGAACGGCGGTTGTTCAATCTGACCCGCCGTGCGGGCCGGGCCATGACGGGGGCGGTGTCCGATGCGCAGGCATCCCAGCGGGAGTACCGGGAGTATGTGGAACAATGGGTGCATGAAATCAAAGCCCCCATCACTGCTGCCCGGCTCATTTGCCGGGATTTGGACGGGGAGCCCCGCCGGAAACTGATCTCAGAGCTTGCGCAGGTTGAAGCCCATGTGGAGCGGGCCCTATTCTACGCCCGTGCGGAGAGTCCGGAACGGGACTTCCTGCTCCGGCAGGTAAAGCTGGAGAAAATTGCTGCCCAGGCGATTGAAAACCACCGCTCCCTGCTGATTCAAAACGGCATCCGGGTGGAGACAGAGGGGCTGAACTGTACTGTCTATACCGATGAAAAGTGGGCGGTGTTCATCCTGGGCCAACTGCTTCAAAACGCTGCTCGCTATCGGGGAGAAGCCCCGGTCATCACAATCTCAGCCCATCCCCTCGGAAAACAGGTACGGCTTACCGTCTCGGACAACGGCATTGGTATCCCCGCCCATGAACTGCCTCGTATTTTTGAGAGAGGTTTCACTGGCAGCAACGGACGGAGCCGGGGCGGTTCCACTGGTATGGGCCTGTACCTGTGCCAAAAACTGTCCGGTTTCCTGGAACTTGGGCTGGATATCGCCTCCGAGCAAGGAAAGCGGACCACCGTGACCCTCATCTTTCCCGCAAAACAGAACCTTACAAAACTGTAAGACAAATCAATATGATTTCGATACAACAGCCTTTGCTTATGATATACCATAGAGCCACAAGCAAAGGAGGTAAACGATATGCTGCAAGTACAAAACATCGAAAAATATTACGGAAGCAAAAACAATGTCACCAAGGCGCTGGACCGGGTGAGCTTTGACGTGGAGGCCGGAGAGTTTCTGGCCATCATGGGTGCCTCCGGCTCCGGCAAGACCACCCTGCTCAACTGCATCTCCACCATCGATGCCATCAGCGCCGGGAAAATTCTCCTGGACGGAGTGAGCGTGGCCGACCTGTCGGAAAGTGAACTGGCGAAATTTCGCCGGGAACGGCTGGGCTTTGTGTTTCAGGACTTCAATCTGCTGGATACCCTGACCATCGAGGAAAACATCGGCCTGGCCCTCTCCCTGAATCACCAGAATCCCGGAACGGTACAGAACCGGGTGCGGGAGGTGGCCGGAAAGCTGGGCATTACCGACATCCTGACGAAATTTCCGTATCAGGTTTCCGGGGGCCAGAAGCAGCGGGCCGCCTGCGCCCGGGCGATGGTGGCCGGACAGTCTTTGCTGTTGGCGGATGAACCCACAGGGGCGTTAGATTCCAAAGCCTCCAAAAACCTTTTGGAAATTATGACCACCATGAATCGTGATATGGGAGCCACCATCCTCATGGTCACTCACGACGCTTACAGCGCCAGCTATGCCAAACGGGTGCTGTTCCTAAAGGATGGACGGGTGTTCAACGAACTGCTCCGCGGAGACCGGGGACGGCCGGTATTTTACCACGAAATTCTGGATGTTCTTGCTGCGTTAGGGGGTGATGTCAGTGACGTTATCTGAGCTCTCCCTGCGCAACGCCAGGCGCCAGACCAGGGACTATCTGGTTTACTTTGTCACAGTGGTCATGGCTGCCGCCCTGTTGTATTCGTTTAACGGGCTGGTATTCTCTCAAGAGATCGGCACCCTGTCCAAGAGTATATCAATGCTTCCCCTGATAATCGTGCTGGCCAGCGCGGTGGTGGTGTGTGTCTTTGGCTGGCTGGTGGCCTACGCCACCAGATTCATGCTCCTGCGCCGGGGCCGGGAACTGGGAACCTATCTGCTCATTGGCCTGCAAAACCGGCAGGTGGCCCGGCTGTTTTTTCTGGAAAATCTGGCTGTGGGAGGCTGTGCCCTGGTGCTGGGGACTGTCTTGGGCGGACTGCTCTATCAAGCGTTTCGCGCCATTGTGCTGACGCTGTTCGGCCTGCCCTACGCCTTCTCGTTCGGCTTTTCCCTCCACGCTTTGGGGCTGACGATCCTCTATTTTGCCTTGATCTACCTCTTCGCCCTTCGCCGCAGCCGCAAATATATCCGCAAGGCGAATATCCACGACCTGATCTATATTGACAGGGCTAACGAGGGAATGATCATTCAAACGGGAAAAGCCCGCCGCTGGATTTTCTCTGTCTCCATTGTGTTGGGCGTGATCGGAACCTGCCTGTTGATGGCGGGAGGGTCCATCTTTGGCATCATCGGGGCGGGATGCGTAATTGCGTTCCTGTTCGGATTCTTCCTCAGCTTTGCCTCCGGCGTACCTGCTTTCTTCGACAAACGGCCAGCCCGGAAGTACCAGGGACAAAGCCTGCTGGTGTTTCGCACCCTTACGGCCAAGCTGGCTACCATGGGGGTGCTGATGGCCACCATCTCCATGATTTTTACTGCCACCCTAATCTCTGAGGGATCCGGACTGGTTTTCCGGGGGCTTTTCGCAGGCCGGGCGGCAGAAAATGCCTGCTTCGACCTGTATATCGGCGCTGCCGGTAACAAGCCGATCAGCCAGGATTATCTGGATTATATCCAGAACAACATTTCCGTGGAGCGGGAGCTGTCATACAGTATTTACCAGGCGGGGAACAGCCAGGTCATGGACTATGTGGAAAACTGCGGCGAGGACTATTACCGCTACTTTGACCGGGATCCGGTGCTGCGGTACAGCGACTACGCCGCACTCCGCGCCATTGCCGGATACCCACCGGTGGAATTGAAGCCGGGGGAGTATCTCATCCACTGCAGGGCTTATCTGGAAAAGCATCTGACCGGCTACACCCGGCCCGTCTCATTGGGGAGCGCCAGTCTGACTCCCGGCGGAGTTCACACGGAACATCTGCTGCAAAATTACGACACGGGCAACGGAGCCCGGTATATTCTCGTGGTGCCAGATGCTGCGGCGGATGGCCTTCCGGTGTTTCACCACGCCTATGCGGCCAAGACCGCCCAGCCGGTGACGGAGATCCAATTTGACGACCTGTGCGACATTAATTATAAACTGGGAGAACAGAATCTTCTGGAGCCAAGCTATGACGAGATTCACACCAAAGCCGCAGAAGAGGCGGAGGAGGCGGCCCTGACCGTCCTGACCGTCTTTCCCCTCTTTTTCCTGGCTCTGGCTCTCACCATGACCGCCGCCACCATCCTGACCATCCAGCAGCTCAGCGAGACAGAGCGGTATCGGCGGCAATTTACCCTGCTGCAGAAGCTGGGCATGGACCGGCGGGAGATGGCAAGAGCCCTGTGCGGCCAGTTCGCCATCTACTACGCCATGCCCGCAATGCCGCCTGTGCTGATCGGCATACCCTTTATCCTCAACTTATCCCACGCCCCCGAACCGGGCGTGATGGTGGGAATGAACAGCCCCTGGGTCATTGTGGCAATCTCGCTGGGGATTTTCTTCCTGATTTACGCAATCTACATTCTGCTGGCCTATACCAGCTTAAGGCGGAATGTGTTGCCCCAAAAGTGCTGAGTTTAGGCAGCGGGCGTGTTCATAACTGATAATATCCGCCGTTGGAGGTATCTGTGTGCAAAGGCATAACGGGATTGACGCATGGGGAAAATTATGCAATATTATTTTTGAAGAAAAAACGCACAGTTAAAGCCTGCGGAAATGAAGGGAGTACGATCAATGGAAATCAGAAGAGCAAAAGAACAGGACATGGACGGAATCAACGACTTATTAATGCAGGTCTGCCTGGTGCATCACAGGGGCAGGCCGGATCTGTTTCAATACGGTGCCAAGAAATACACGGACGACCAGCTGTGCGGAATCATTCATGACGACAGGCGGCCCATCTTCGTGGCGGTGAACGAGAGGGATGAGGTACTCGGCTATGCCTTCTGTATTTTTCAGCAGCACATAGACGACAACATCCTCACGGATATCAAAACACTGTATATTGACGATCTGTGCGTGGACGAGGCCATCCGGGGGCAGCACATCGGAAAGCGGCTCTATGAGGCAGTTCTTTCTTTTGCCAGAAAAAGCGGATGCTACAATGTGACTCTGAACGTGTGGGCCTGCAACGAAAGCGCCATGAAATTCTACGAATCCTGCGGCCTGAAGCCCCAGAAGGTGGGAATGGAGATCTTGCTGTAGCCTGCCTGCACGGGTACCTGTGCCCGCTCTGCCTTTGACCGAATGGAACAAAACCGGCACAGGCAGAGCAGGCAGCATCTTCCGCCAATCACAGCGCTTCCATTTCCTTCCGAACCGCCTCCTCACAGGAGCGCATGGCAAGAATTGTCTTTTCAAACAGATCGTTTAATTCCCAGCCCAAATTTTCCGCCCCCTGACGGATAATGTCTCTGGAACACCCGGCTGCAAATTTCTTGTCCTTAAACTTCTTTTTGATACTGGAAGCCTCCATGTCCATCACGCTCTTAGACGGCCTCATCAAGGCCGCCGCACCGATCAGCCCGGTAAGCTCGTCCACCGCAAACAGCACCTTTTCCATCTCATGCTCCGGCCGGGTATCGCTGCAGATTCCGTACCCATGAGAACAGACGGCACGCACCATCTCCTCGGATACGCCTCCCTTTCTCAGAAGCTCCGGAGCCTTCTGACAATGCTGCTGCGGATAGAGCTCAAAGTCTATGTCATGGAGAAGCCCGGTGATTGCCCAGAAATCCGCTTCCTCCCCATAGCCAAGTTCATCTGCATACCAGCGCATAACTCCCTCCACTGTAAAGCCATGCTGCAGGTGAAAGGGCTCCTTGTTGTATTCTCTTAGTAATTCCAGCGCTTCCTGCCTTGTTATACTGCTTTCCATCTTAATTTCTCCTTTCTGTTTCGCAATTACCTATCACAATTTCCTATCGCAATTATCTAAATAGATTCGGTTGTCAAAAGCCCTGGCTGCGCAGTGCGCCTGGCAATTTGCACAAAAAATGTTCGTGTAACTGACTTTTGTGCGATGGAGGTGAGACTCATAAATCGTGGAAGCCTTTGCTGAACACGATTTACGTTTTCGCAGGCTCACCGGAATGCTCCGCACAATGGAAGGCGCACAACTTTTTTGTGCAATTGCCAGGCGCACTGCGCAGCCAGGACTTTTGACAACCGAATCCTAAATAGGATTCGTGACCACCGGAATATCCATCTCCCTCTTTTCTATGGCATTGGACAGATACCGGAATGTA
>CAJUIO010000015.1:4585-46906 GCA_910586025.1 uncultured Lachnospiraceae bacterium | reverse complement strand
CCCACTTTTGATTCTTAATTTCAGAATAATTAAAAGTTCTCATAACCTCACCTCCTAGTTATTCCCTTAAATTGTAGCATAAAATAAGGGAAAATCAATGACGTAAGGGAAAGTTCCCTTAAAAGTATCGCACATTTAAGGGAAAATATTCTGAAATTATATGAACAAAATACTGCCATCATCGTATACCGAAGCTCTGTTGAAATTGCCACAGCAAATTGTGAAGTCAAAATATTGTTCATTATTCAACGTGGAACCGAATGTCCGCCGTGTGCAATTTTCTGCTCCATCTGGTTGCACCCATCCCAACGGTCAAAGGCAAATGGACTACATTACCCTCGGTGGTCTGCAAATGACCCTACCGTTCCCAAACATCATAGGGAACATGGTCACGGCGCACACGCAAATCAAGATTGTCCTCCGGCACCCAAAAATACGGCAAAACCACATATTTATCCTTTCATCCATCGGCGGGAACACCAGAACGAATGCCATGATATCCGTTGCGGAAGAAAGATCCAGTCCGCCGTAGCAGACACATTGAAGTGCTATACTAAAGTTGTAACGGGAGTGGCTAGTTCCTATAGCCTTCAGGCAGCAATCCAATAAATTTTGCCACAAATGTCACATAATTTTATTTATTCTTCATATACTATGTTTGAAAGAAATTGAATGATATTTCTTGCAATCTGCTTCATTTATCAGTATAATAGAACTAGAAAGGATGTGACGAAATGACTACTGTAAGCCTTCGATTTGATGATGAAATGAAAAAACAACTGGATGAAATGTGCGATGAGATGGGAATGAACCTTACTACCTTTTTTATGATTTATGCTAAAAAAGCCTTACGGGACCGCCGTATTCCTTTTGAAGTCGCTGCCCCTTTGGATCCTTTTTATTCCGATTCCAATATGGAGCAACTACGGAAAGCAGGCCAGCAAATTAGAAACGGGCAGGTAATCGTAAAAACTATGGAAGAACTGGAGACTATGGAACGTGAGTAAAATCACTTTTGCCGAAGATGCGTGGACGGAATATCTCTACTGGCAGTCCCAGGATAAAAAGACATTAAAGAAAATAAACAGCCTCTTAAAGTCCATCCAACGGGAACCGTTTACCGGCGAAGGGAAACCGGAACCGCTAAAAAACAGCCCGGATGGAGAATGGAGCAGAAGGATCAATGAAAAAGATCGCCTCGTTTATATGATCAATGATTATAATATTGTCATAACGCAGTGCAAAGGGCACTATAATGACAAATAGCAAGGTATCTACCGCCTACGTTCTATAAACAGTAAAACACATTATCCATTGCAAAGCAATGCTGAATAGAATCCGGCAAGGATGATCGGCAACATCAAGTCCAAAAAGACACATGTGGATATCTGGACACTGGAGGAATTTCAGAAAGTGATCTCCTTGCTATTTATTTCCTTTTTAGGTAATTGCGAAACTTGTAAATTTGCAGAATACTCAGACAATATTTTCTGCGAAAAGCCTTATTCGCCATGAAATCAAGACCATAGAAGGCAGGAGAGCCTTTGCTCGACTGACTTATGTTTCGCATAAGAGCTTGCTCGTTGCGTCTGGGCCTTGATGGAATGCTTGGCGAAACAGGATTTGAGGAGAAATATTGTCTGAATCTTTCAGCAACTTACTGTTTCGCAATCACCTATCCATGTACTACAAGTCGATGGATGATTCCAAGCCCGTTGAGCCGAAAACGCAGGCGAGCGTCCGGGTCATGAAAAATACAGACACCCCCGGAAACCTATGGTCATCTGTATCCTAACACCAATCTTGAAGCTGCCAATAAGCTGACCGGGGGGGCTCCAGTATACGCCTGTCACCCAAAGCGTTGCCGACTATACCGGCAACCAGCACACTGCAGCTTATCACAGAATTCATGCCCGCTCAACTCCTTCTACAGACAAAGCCCTTTATCCTCCTCACACCCCATCATCAGATTCAGGCATTGAATGGCGGCTCCGGAGGCTCCTTTTCCCAGGTTGTCGAACTGGGCAGAAAGCACCACCCTCTCCCTGTTTCCGGTGACAAAGATCCGCAGACCGTCCCAGCCCGCACAGGCGTTTCCCGCCAGCATATTTCCGCATTCCGCTTCCGAGGCCAGAGGCATCACCCTGACAAAAAGGCTGTCCTTATAGTATTCGGAGAAAAGAGCATGAATCCGCTCCGGATCCTGCACATCCCCAAGCAGATCCGTATACAGGGGAACGGATACCACCATTCCGCTGTAATAGCCGGAGACAATGGGGGAAAACAGCGGCTCCCGCAAAAGTCCCGGGATCTTCTTCATCTCCTTCAAATGCTTATGGCTCTGGGAAAGAGCATACTCTCTTGGCGCTTCCAGCTCTGCGGGACGCTCATCCGCCTCGTAGGCCGCTATCATCTTTTTCCCTCCTCCGCTGTAGCCGGAAAGTCCGAAGCAGCTCACCGGATAATCCGCCGCAAGCGCTCCCTTTGCCGTCAGCGGATAGACCAGGGAGATAAAGCCCGTGGCATAGCAGCCCGGAACCGCAACCCTGCTCCCCATCGCAATCGCCTCTCTGTGGGCACCGGACAGCTCCGGAAAGCCGTAGGCCCAGCCCTCCTGCGTGCGGTGGGCCGTAGAGGTGTCAATGATTCTCACCCGGTCGTTTTCCACCAGGGAAACCGATTCCCGGGCCGCATCATCCGGAAGACACAGGAACGTGATATCGGACTCATTGATGAGCTGTCTTCTCTCCTCCCTGTCCTTGCGAAGCTTTGGATCAATGGACAGGAGACGGATGTCATCTCTCCGCTCAAACCTCTCATGAATCCGAAGCCCCGTGGTTCCCTCGCTCCCGTCAATAAATATTTTTACCCTGTCACTCATAGTTTGTATTCCTCCTTCTGCTTTTGCTGTATAATAATACATTATTTATGCATAATATTCAATATATTTCTATTTTTATGCAAACTGATTCATGATAAATTTTTAAATATGCAATATTTGAGTCTTGCATTTCCTCCTCTTTTGTAGTATATTAGGCCTTGTTGAAAAAGTAAACCCTAAAATTTCACTGGAGGCATTTAATATGAAGGAAAAAGTTGTTTTGGCCTACTCCGGCGGCCTGGATACCACCGCCATCATTCCCTGGTTAAAGGAAAATTTTGATTACGAGGTTATCTGCGTCTGCATCGACTGCGGACAGGAGGAGGAGCTGGACGGCCTGGAGGAGAGAGCAAAATTCTGCGGCGCTGAAAAATTATACATTCTGGACGTGGTGGACGAATTCTGCGACGAGTACATAGTTCCCTGTGTTCAGGCGCATTCCGTTTACGAAAATAAATATCTGCTGGGCACCTCCATGGCAAGGCCTCTGATTGCCAAGAAGCTGGTGGAAATCGCAAGAAAGGAAGGCGCTGCCGCTATCTGCCACGGCGCTACCGGAAAAGGTAACGACCAGATCCGCTTCGAGCTGGGCATCAAGGCTCTCGCTCCCGATCTGAAGATTATCGCCGCATGGAGAAATGAGAAGTGGACCATGGATTCCCGGCAGTCCGAGATCGATTACTGCAAGGCTCACGGCATTGACCTGCCCTTCTCGGCAGATTCCAGCTACAGCCGCGACCGGAATCTCTGGCACATCAGCCATGAGGGCTTAGAGCTTGAGGATCCTGCAAACGAGCCTAATTACGACCATCTGTTAGTCCTTGGAACCACCCCCGAGAAGGCTCCCGAGGAAGGCGAATATGTGACTCTCACCTTTGAAAAGGGCATTCCCGTCTCTGTAAACGGAAAGCAGATGAAGGTTTCCGATATTATCCGCAAGCTGAATAAGCTGGGCGGAAAGCACGGCATCGGCATCGTTGACATCGTGGAAAATCGGGTGGTCGGCATGAAATCCAGAGGGGTTTATGAAACTCCCGGCGGAACCATCCTCTACGAAGCGCATCAGCAGCTCGAAGAGCTGATTTTGGACCGTGATACCTATGCCCTCAAAAAGGACCTCGGCAGCAAATTTGCCCAGATCGTTTACGAGGGAAAGTGGTTTTCTCCGCTGCGGGAGGCCGTACAGGCATTCATCGAATCCACACAGAGCCATGTGACCGGAGAAGTGAAGTTCAAGCTGTACAAGGGAAATATCATCAAGGCCGGAACCACCTCTCCCTATTCTCTTTACAATGAGAGCATCGCTTCCTTCACCACGGGAGACTTATACGATCACCATGATGCGGAGGGCTTCATCAATCTTTTCGGGCTTTCCACCAAGGTACGGGCCATGAAAATGCAGGAACAGGGAGAGCTGTGAGCCCTCTCTTAAAAGGGATAAAAAATGGATGTCATCACTTTACTATCAGCTTATTTCATCAGTGTGAATCTCCTGGGATTTGCACTGATGGGAATTGACAAACACAAAGCAAAAAAGAGAGCCTTCCGGATTCCGGAAGCAACTCTCTTTCTCATTGCGCTTATCGGCGGGAGCATAGGTTCCATTATTGGAATGTATGCTTTTCGTCATAAGACAAGACACTGGTATTTTGTTTACGGAATGCCCTTCATCCTTCTCCTTCAGATTGCGCTCTTTCTTCTTATTATAAATGCGCCCTTTAAGATCTCCATTCTGTAAACAGACAGATTCGTCATTTATAGAGTTACAATCACTCCGCCGTCATTGGCATACATGCTGCTTACGCCCCTGGTATCCATGATGAGCGCGTTTTTGCATGGAATCTTTTCCAGAATCATCCTTTTCACGCTCTCCGCCCTCTCCGGACAGTTGCAGTGCGTGATCATCAGAGTCTTTTCCTCAGGATTCACGGCCTCTCTCGCCACGGTCTCCGCCATTCTGGCAAGCGCCTTCTTAATCCCGATCGCCTGCCCGAGCTGGATGATCTCCCCCTTGGTCGCTCCCATGACGGGCTTGATGCTCAGGGTTGAGGCCACCAGGGCCTTTACTCTCGAAAGTCTTCCGTTCTTTCTCAGGGTTTCCAGATTATCCAGTACAAAGTATGTGTTCATGTGATCTCTGAAATCCGAAAGCTTTCTGCAGATCTCGTCAAAGGCAAGTCCTTCCTCTGACCACCTTGCCGCAAGAAACGCCAGCTGGGTCTCCCCGCAGCTCGCAGATTCTGAATCACACACAAAAATATTTTTATTCCCGTATTTTTCATGATAAAGCTTTTTGCCAAGCTCCGCACTGTTGCAGCTCCCGCTGAGTTTGGAGGATAAGGTAAAGACAAACACATTCTCCGCCTCTGTCCGATAGGCTTCCATAAATTTCTCCGGAGACGGGCAGAAGGATTTCGGACATTCCGGTGTCGCTGCCACCTTTTTCAGGAAATAAGCCTGATCAAATCCTTCGTCGTCCATGATCAGCTCACCCCCGACCTCAAGACCTAAGGGCACCCTCTCATAACACGGATTCTGATAGTATTCCGTCGGGAACTCACAGCAACTGTCCGCCACAATCTTATAGCTCATAGAAACCTCCAAAACCATCACATTTGTATTTGCAAAACTTTTAACATAGTTTTCATTACTACTTATGATAACACACTATATACTACATGTAAAGACCTTTTCCCGTTTATTCTGCCCTTTCTTTTCACTTGCATGCATATCTTTATCTGCATGCATATCTTTACTTGCATGCATTGTTTAATTATTATAAAATAGTATCGGTAAAATAAGACTTTATGCAAAACGGAGGATATAGATATGACTACGAATGAAAAAGCTCTCATGCTTCATGAACAGTGGAACGGCAAGCTGGAAACCACATCCAAAATCTCTGTTAAATCCAGAGAAGACCTGTCCCTGGCATACACTCCCGGCGTAGCCGAGCCCTGCAAGGTGATCGCAAAGGACAGGGAAGCCGCCTACAAGTATACTATAAAATCCAACACCGTCGCCGTGGTTTCCGACGGCAGCGCCGTTCTGGGACTCGGCAACATCGGCCCCTACGCCGCCATGCCGGTAATGGAGGGAAAGGCTGTTCTGTTTAAGGAATTTGGAGGTGTCAACGCCGTCCCCATCTGTCTGGACACTCAGGATACGGAGGAGATCATCAAGGCAGTCACATACCTGGCTCCCGGCTTTGGCGGCATAAACCTCGAGGATATCAGCGCTCCCAGGTGCTTTGAGATTGAGGAGCGTCTGAATGAGATTCTGGATATTCCGGTCTTCCATGACGACCAGCACGGAACGGCCATCGTGGTGCTTGCCGGAATCATTAACGGCTTAAAGGTTGTCGGCAAGAAAAAAGAAGCTTGCAGAGTCATTGTGAATGGCGCGGGAAGTGCGGGAATCGCCATCACCAGGCTTCTTCTGACCTACGGCTTTTCCAACATTATTCTGTGCGACAAGGCAGGCATCCTCTCAAAGGATTCCAAGGGGCTTAACTGGATGCAGGAAAAGATGATGGAGGTCACAAATCTCAATAACGAGACAGGCTCTCTTGCGGATGCCTTAAAGGGAGCCGACATTTTCGTGGGGGTCTCGGCTCCCGGAATTGTTACGCCGGAAATGGTTTCTTCCATGAACAGGGACGCTGTTCTCTTTGCCATGGCAAATCCCGTTCCGGAGATCATGCCTGATCTGGCTAAGACTGCGGGCGCAAGAGTTGTGGGCACCGGAAGAAGCGATTTCCCCAATCAGGTCAACAATGTGGTGGCCTTCCCCGGCATCTTCAAGGGTGCTCTGGAAGGACGGGCCCGCAGGATCACGGAGGAGATGAAGCTTGCCGCCGCCAGAGCCATTGCGTCACTCGTTCCTGACGACGAGCTTGGCGAGGACAACATCATGCCACAGCCCTTTGACCCGAGAGTGGTTCAGGCAGTGTCTCAGGCGGTAAAAAGCCATATTGCGGACAGATGAACCAAAAGCCATACTATTCCCTGAATACTTATTTAAAAAGCACTTATGGGGAAAAGATTTACAAAGCCGCCCTGAATGCGGGTCTGTCCTGCCCGAACCGCGACGGAACCCTTGGCAGGGGCGGGTGCATTTTCTGCAGCAGGGGAGGAAGCGGTGATTTTGCCGCCCAAATAAGTCCCGAGGAATTTAATGCCGGCTTTGAGGCCGCCAGGAGGAGACTTTCCGGGAAATACGGCGGCATGAAATTTATCGCCTACTTCCAGGCCTACACCAATACCTACGGTCCCCTCTCTTACCTGGAGGCCATCTATGAAAGAGCGCTTTTGGAGGAGAATGTCGCAGGAATCTCCATTGCCACCAGGCCCGACTGTCTGCCCGATGAGGTTCTGGCGCTGCTGGCCGCGCTGAAACGCCGGTTTCCGCAAAAATTTATCTGGATTGAGCTGGGACTGCAGACCGTCAATGAGAGAACTGCCTCCTTTATCCGAAGAGGATATCCTCTTCCCTGCTTTGAGAGCGCCGTCTCTTCCCTGCAGGAGCTCTCAATTCCTGTAATTGCTCATCTGATTCTGGGACTTCCGGGAGAAAACCGTGAGGATACCTTAAATGCGGTCTCTTACCTGAACGCACTGCCTGTTTGGGGCGTAAAGCTGCAGCTTCTCCATATTCTGAGGGGGACCGATCTGGAAAAATTATACCTGGAGCGTCCGGAGGAGATCTGTCCTCTTTCCCAAAAGGAGGACTATCTTGACCTTTTAATCGATGCCATCGAACACCTGCGTCCTGATATGGTGATTCACCGAGTTACCGGTGATGCGCCGAAATCTCTTCTTATCGCTCCGAAGTGGAGCGGCGACAAGAGGGGAGTTCTCAATTCCTTGCACGGAAAAATGAAGGAACGGTCAGCCTTTCAGGGAAGGCTGTATGTTCCCTCCGACTGACTATTTCCAACCATTGCGGTGCGATGTTTAACAGAAAGGATGTTTTATTATGACAGATACCATGACTTTTCATAAGCTGATCGTCCTGTATATGCTGAGCCGGGTGGATTTCCCCCTGACCAGAGCGCAGATCGGTGATTTTCTCACGGAGCGGGAATACACTCAGTTTCTTGCCTTGCAGCAGGCGATCGGAGAGCTGACGGAAGCCGGCTTTGTGGAAGTGCAGCCTGCCCGCAACCGAACCCATCTGACGATCACCGCGGAGGGCCGCCAGACTCTGGGCTTTTTCATCAATCAGCTCAATTACTCGGCCCGGGAGGATGTGGATCAATATCTCAGAGACAATAATTTCAAGCTGCGCAACGAGGTATCGGTGTGGTCAGATTATACCCGAAACACCTCCGGCGAGTACGAGGCCCATCTGGTAGCCAAGGATCGGGGAAGCACTCTGGTGGATCTTACCCTCTGTGTCCCCTTAGAGGAAACTGCCAGCTCCATCTGTGAGAACTGGCAGTTAAAAAATCAGGAAATCTATCAATATCTGGTTTCAGAGCTTTTTTAATGAGCTTATAGTTAATGCATGATCTCGTTCCAGCTGGAAATTCCGATAATGCTCTTGGCAAACTCCGTGTGCTCCCCATGCTGGGGAGTGTCGATATACTTGAACACGTCATAAATCTGCTTGTGCGCCCCTCCGACATGGTTCAGTCCAAAGGAAAGCCCCTGTCCCACCTCCTCCGGGGCATCGGTTTCCCGGTTCAGAAGAAATCCGTCGATATGGGGATTTGCCTGAGCCCTGTAATAGGCATAGGCAAAGGCAGCCGCCTGCACCGCCTCCCCCGCCTGGGAGGAATATCCCTGCTCGCTCAGAAGAATGCTTCTCACCTCCCCACCGGGATTCAGAAACTGAGGCTGCTGCATATAGTCGGTAAGCACCTCTATATTTTCCATTGTGATCATGGAGGTGTTTACGCTGTGCTTCACATACTTGGAAGACTTCCACACCCTTGTTTCCGTCAGGGGCACATTATACGGATGCTGCGCCACTCCCCAGTCAATATTGCCCTTAGAGGTTATATTTCTGTTAAACTCATCCAGAATGTCTCTCCCGTCATAGTTGGGATTATTCTTCAGATCTCTGTCCCATTGCTGGTCAATGCACAGATAGACTCTGGCGCTGGCGCTGACACTCTTAATGGCATTGTAAAACACGCGGAAGGCCTTGGCATATTCCTCCACATAGGTTCCGATATCCGTGTGTGCCATATAGTTCCACTCTTTTCTGGCATTGATCTCGTTGGCAATGATCCAATTGGAAACTCTTCCGTGCCGGCTGTCCGAATACCGCTCCGCCAGGAAGGTTCCGATTGCCGCCATATATTCCACCCCGGATTCCTCCGCTCCGTTAAACATACAGTAGGGAGCCGTGCTTCCGCTTCTGGCGTTGGGATGGATCAGCTGCTGATAGGCGGTAGCTCCGCTGTTCAGAAGTATGGCCGTGGTAGTGATTCCCTTCGCCGTGAGGGTACTGAATACCAGATCATACTCCGCCACCACCTGCCCGTTCAGCGTGTAGGTTTTTCCGTTATAAGTATAATTGATCGTGGGATACACGCTGCTGGTAGTCGGACCAAGAAGCCTCGACAAAGGGATATTGTATGCCGCCTGCTTTACGCCAAGGTCATCCAGCTCGTTTCCCCGCAGCTTGTTGGGATCCACAAGAAGCCCCTTGATGGAAGCCGGAGGCTGATAAACGGAAGCATATCTGGCAATGGCCTCCGGATTGGTAATATATTTTGGCCTGCTCACCTGTACAAACTCCCCGTCCTTTTTCACCGCAACCACAAATTTTTTAAAAAGTCTGCTGTTGCTGTGATTGTAATTCAGGGAGACCGTAAGCCTTGCCTCATTGTCCTTGTACTCCTTTGCGAGCGCTTCGCTCTCACTGGTTATTCCGTTTTCATAGGTATTGAGCGCAAACAGGTAATAATATTTGTCATCGCTTGCCGGAATGCCATCCCCTGAAACCTTCACAGCAACCCGGCCGGTGTTCGGATCAATCTCGCAGGTCTCGATGGAGGCAAAGTCCGCCGCATTCTCCTTTGTGATCTCATGGCTCTCCGGACGACTCCTGTATGCCTCGTCCACGGCATCTCCCGCAGTGATGATATGGTCAATCACGGCGCTGCCGAGATTTCCCTCCGGCTCCCCCGGCACTGTCTCCTGCTTTCTGGTTTCCGGTGCCCTGACCTCCTCCATGGGGGTATCCTCTCCCTGTCCCGGTACCACAAGCAGATAAATAAACACGGCTGCAAGGGTAACGGTAACTGTCAGAACACTTGCAAGAATAATGGCGGTTTTTCTGCTGATTGCGCCCCTTCTCCTCTGTATTTTCTTTCTTCTTCCGGCCGTTTTCCTGTTTTTTCCGGTATCCTTATTCATAAATCCTGCTTTCCTTTGGCCTGCTGCCTGATTTTACGCATATGCTCCTTCACCTTAACCTCATATCCGTTTCCTGATGGATGATAAAATTCCTTTCCGCTCAATTCATACGGAAGATACTGCTGCTCCACATAATTTCCCGGATAATCATGGGCGTAAAGATACCCCGTCCCATGTCCGAGCTTAGCCGCTCCCTTATAATGGGCATCCTGCAGATGCGCAGGAATCGGAAGGTTTCCCGTCTGCGCCACCGTCTGCATCGCCTCCCCGATGGCTTTCACGCAGGCATTGCTCTTGGGCGCGCCCGCCACATACATGGCCGCCTGCGACAAAATAATCTGGGCCTCCGGCATTCCCACTCTCTCCACGGCAAGGGATGCGTTCACCGCAACCTGAAGCGCCTGGGGATCCGCAATCCCCACATCCTCCGACGCACAGATCATGATCCGCCTGGCGATAAAGGTCACGCTCTCTCCAGCATACAGCATTCTGGCAAGATAATAGACTGCCGCATCCGGATCAGAACCCCGCATGCTCTTGATAAAAGCCGAAATCGTATCGTAGTGATTATCTCCCGTCTTGTCATAGCGCACCGCCCTTTTCTGAATACACTCCTGCGCCACTTCCAGACTGATATGTATTTTGCCGTCGCTCTCCCTGTGCGTGGTCATGACTCCAAGCTCCACGGCATTCAGCGCATGTCTGGCATCGCCTCCCGCAACGTCCGCAAGAAAGGCAAGGGCATCCTCCTCGATCACCGCATCGTATGCGCCCATCCCCTTTTCCTTATCATAGACCGCCCGCTCAATCAAAGTCCGAATGTCCTCCTCGGAAAGCGGCTTCAGCTCAAAGATAATGGAGCGTGAAATCAATGCGCTGTTCACCTCAAAGTAAGGGTTCTCCGTGGTCGCCCCGATCAGTATAATGGTTCCGTCCTCGACAAAGGGAAGCAGATAGTCCTGCTGCCCCTTGTTAAACCTGTGAATCTCGTCAATAAACAGAATGGTCTTTCTGCCGTACATGCCCTGGGTGTCCTTGGCAGCCTTTACCACCTCTTCCATATCCTTTTTACCCGCAACGGTAGCGTTGATCTGGGTAAATTCCGCGCTCGTGGTGTGGGCGATCACCCTGGCAAGCGTGGTCTTCCCCGTTCCCGGCGGCCCGTAAAAGATGAGAGAGCTCAGCTTATCCGCCTTGATTGCTCGGTACAAAAGCTTGTCCTTCCCGATAATATGCTGCTGTCCCACCACCTCGTCCAGCGTGACAGGACGTATTCTCGCCGCCAGCGGGGACTCCTTTTCCATGTTTGTTGTCCGCATATATTCAAATAGATCCATTTTTATCTCCTGGCTTTCCCTGTTGACCGGAATTTTTTACTCACGAAGTATAGTATACCTTATTCCTTGGGGAACGCCAAGTGGTTTTACTTTAAACCTGAACTTATCTCTTCAAAATGTCAGGGATGAATCGGCCTGTGGAATCATACAAGTCAAATGTGCATGCAAGCATGCCCGCTTGGCTCATTGCTCGCAGGAATAAAAAGTTGCACAATACCATATCTTGTATTCCATTCTGTGTTTTTGCTGTTCGACCGCAATATCTTGTGCCGAATCCAAATTTTTCTGCTGTTCATCCGACTATTTTTCTACATTCGGCCGGACAGAAATTTCTTGTAGTTTGGATGTGTTCGTGTTATAACGTCTTTACAGACATTTCATCTGAACGTCATGTCTCGTTTTTTCTATATGAATTCACTTACAAATCTTTTAATCAAAGGAGGATCCCTTTATGCTTCAAAACACGGACAGACAATCAACAGATTCCGCTCTTTTCCAGGCCTCAGGTAACGGATGGCAGGATGCGGCAGGAGCGCTGTTCACCCCCATGACCAACGACTACCTTTTCCGGGCGCTTCTCCAGCGCAATAATTACGTCTTAAAGGGGCTCGTGTGCGCTCTCCTGCGCATTCCCTTTAAGGAGGTGATATCAGCACGGATCACCAACCCGATTCTGCTGGGAGAATCCATTGATGACAAAACCTTCTTTCTCGACGTGTCTGTCATCTTAAATGACCGCACCTATATCAATATCGAGATGCAGGTCATCAATGAGCACAACTGGCCGGAACGCTCCCTGAGCTATCTGTGCCGCACCTATGACAACCTGAATTCCGGCAGGGATTATATCCAGGTGAAGCCCGCCGTGCAGATCGGACTTCTGGACTTCACGCTCTTCCCTGAGTATCCGGAGTTTTATGCCACGTACCAGTTTCTGAACCGGAAAACCCGCAAGGCATACAGTGACAAAATGCGGCTTTCCGTGTTAAACTTGACTCGTATTGATCTGGCCACCGATGAGGACAGGCTGTACCATCTTGACAAATGGGCCTCCTTCTTCAAGGCCGCCACATGGGAGGAATTGAAAATGCTTGCGAAACAGGACGAATTCATAAACGAGGCCGCAGCCACGATTTACGAGGTGAGCCGGGAGGAGAATATCCGTCTGCAGTGCGAGGCCCGGGAGGACTATTACCGCAGACAGCGCTCTGTTCAGATGCAGATGGAGAGACAGGAAAGCTTACTGAATGAGCAAAAGGCCGCTCTTAAAGGCTGGGAGGACAAATATGCTTCTCTTGTGAGTAAATATGGTTCTCTGGAGAATGAGAACTCATCCCTACAGGAAGAACTAATCTTCTTAAAAGAACAGATCGAGTCTTTGCGTTCTTTGAATGACAAAGACACTCATAAATCTATTCTTTAAAATTAAAGTCTGTCCAATCTGCCGGATTTCAGCATATCGACAGATCGGACAGACTTTTCTTCACCAGCCTGTAACCTCAAAGGCATCCGTCTCTTCCTCATAAAGTATGTAGGCACATATCTGCCAGTCCTCTCTCTCCTCATCCGGCCTGCATACCCTCATCACATGAACGTAACCCTTGTTTTCGTCATAAAAGCACATCTCATAGGTCAAAAGCTCCACGTCCTGTCCGGTATTGACTCCTGTCTGCCCCCTTCCCGCATAAAAGCAGGACGGAAGCTCCACACCGGAGAGCCTGTCAAAGCTGGCCTTTATTTCCGGGGAGCTGTAGATGGGAATGGAGAATTCCACCAGATCCGCAAGAAATGTCCGGGCGGCTGACTCCAAAATCTCCGAGGGCTCCCTTTCCGTGTCAAACATCTGGTCATGAATCTCGTAAGCATAATAGCCGTCGTTGATCTCCGGCCTGTAGATCCATTCCTGAATTCCGGGACTGCCGGACGGCAGCGCATCCGTCCCCCAGCATACCGCATTCCCCTCCGTTTGGTCTCCAACCGGGTATTTGTCCTCGAAAAGCAGAAGCTTTTCCATATGGCTCTCCCACCCTCTCGCTAATGCGTATTTCCTGACCGTGCCCTCCCGCAGATCCTCCACCTGCCAGTCACCTCCGGAGGCGAACACATAATTGTCAAGAGAAAGCTCATAGACAGGCACAAGTCCCTCTTTTCCATATTCATATATCTTCGTGCTGGTCCAGCGGAAATTACTGCCCCCATAGCACTGTACCACCAGGCGCCCTCCGCTGATGGCCGCACCCATATAGGGATCTCCAAAAGCGCCTCCCTGATGCGGCCCGAGAGCCTCCACCGCATCGGCAAAAACAAACTCGCCCTGCTCTGTTCCGAGAAAAAGGAATACCTGCCTTGTTCCCCAGACAGATACCCGTCCCTCCTCATCCTTCTCCTCTCCCCCGTAGCCGGTGATGGCCACATCCATAAGACCGTCCCCGTTTATGTCTCCCCACACCAGATCCTCCACCGCAAGACCCTGACCGGACCTGCGGCTGTTCAACAGCTTCGCAGCCCATTCCCTCTCCATGCTCCGCACCGCTCTCCCGGTCTCTTCCCCCATCATCCCTATGGACAGACCGGGAACCAGATACAGCTCTCCGATATCCTGACTGGGATTTCCGCAAACATCAAGATAATACAGCCTGTCCATTCCGAAAATAGGGGAAAAATCCTCAATCCTGTTAAAACAAAGCGACAGACTCTCCAGTTGATTCAGATCCTTCAGCGGCGTGATATCCGTTATCTTGTTTTTGTCAAGTCCGATTCCCCGCAGTCTGTCCATTCCCGAAAGAGGACCGATATCCTCTATTCGGTTAAAATAAAGCACAACCTCCTCAAGAAGCGGCATTCCTTCCAGAAACGAGATATCCTCGATCCCGCACCGGACCAGGCCAAGCTGCGTCAGTTCTGAAAGCGGAAGAACCCTCAGCTGTGCCTCCAAATCCCTTCCTTGATAATTATCAATGTACAAGCTGGTGAGATTGGAAAACATGCCCAGATCCAGCAGCGTGCGCTCCGGGCTCACCGAAAGACTGTCAAGACTCCTGATCCGCTCCACGGAGAACGGCCCCTCCTCTTGTGCGGAAAGCTCCTGATAGACCGCGTTTTTTACCGCCTCATCCTTCCAGAAAATACCGTCCCATATGATTTTCTCCCTGCACACGCTGTAAAAGGCATGTAAAAACAGCGCATCCCCCTCCGTCAAGGGCTCTGCCTGATCCGTTTGTACACCCTCATTTTCGGTTTGCGCACCCTCATCTTCCCCGCCCGTCTGCAGACAGAGCCTCATCCTGTCAAGCCCCTGCTTCGCCTCCTGCCCTTGGCAGGGAATGAAGTGATAGAGCTTCTTCCCGTCCGAGTAAAAAAAGCCCCATTCTCCACCCTCCTCTTCGTACAGAAGTATCCTTTCCTGCCTCTCCCCCGGCCCGCTCTCCGGAAGCAAGGCAAAGGTTTCATGCTGCCAGCTCTCTTCCTCCCCGCAGGCGAGAACCGCCCCGGCCGCCTCCCAGAGCTCCTCCACGCTGCGCTCTCCCGCAAAAGGATAGACGTACAGATAAAAGCCCTCCTGGCCGCAATTCACTAACAGGCCGAATTCCGTCCCTTCCCTTTCCCTCACCTCAAAAGAAAAGCTTCCGATATCCTCCTTTTTCTCCTGCATGATTTCAAAAACAGCCGCTCCGACTACCCCATCCCGCAGTGCGCCACAAAGACGGAACGGCTCCGTAAAGCCTTCTTCCGTCCCTGTTCCATACTCCGTCTCCTGATCTGCGGCCTGCAGGATCTTCCTGCCGGACAGTCCCTCCCGCATATCTGCAAGCTGGCCCGCCCAGACTGTTTCCCTTTTCTCAAACAGAGCCGCCAGATCCCGATTGAGATAATCCTCAATAAAGACTCTCTGCTCCTTGTCCAGGGCAAGAACCTGTCCCTCCTTCGAGGCGCTCCATATGGAATTGTTCAGCATGTAGCAGTTTTTCTCTCCCCCGTCCGCAATGGCAAGGGTAAGGCCGCCGTAAGACAGGCTTTGTCCGGATAAATTATAGCAGTCCTTGACCACTCCCTCATTGCGGAGACAGACTCCCGCCATGTCGCAGAGATTCGACTCATTATTTTTGATGCGCATCTGCCCGGCATAACCGCACCTCTCAATCCTGCCTTTATTGAGAACACTGATGCCCGACATCCGAACCGGGGCGCTGGCATAGGAGCTCACCATATTTCCATAAAAACAACAGTTATAAATGGAAGCCCCTTCCGCATTGGAATAGCACAGACCGCCGCTGTAAACAGCGCCTCTCACCAGAGAGTCATCTATGGTGAGATTGCAGATCGTCCCCCGGTTATACTTTGCCAGTCCGTATCCGTTCTTGCTGTAAAGACCATAGATTGTATGTCCTCCGCCGTCAAACACACCGTAAAAATTCTCAGCCTTACCGCTCACATAGCAAGGTGCCTGCACGCTCCACTGATCCATATCCGCACTGTCATTGAGATAAATATCGCAGAGAAGCCGTCCCTTTATGGCGCAGTCCTCTCTCGCAGCCCCCTCCCAGAACCTCTCAAAATCCTCCGGACTGTCTATTTCGTAATACCCGTCCCCGGACAGCGTAAGCTCTTCGAGAGCGCTTATATGTAAAAAATCCGATGCCCTTCCAAGAGGCGGAAGTCCCATAAGCCTCCACACAAGTATCCAGATCAGAAATATGACTCCCGACATAAACAAAATGCTGCTCAAAACCGCCGATAAAAAACCGCCGATCCTTTTTCTTCCTATTTTCATATATCAGCTCCCGCCTAAAGGGACCGGGATGCCAGAAAAACTGACACACCGATCATTGCCGCCCACAGAAACCTGCTGCAAATCAGGATCCACCTTTTCCCCTGTCTTTTTTCTGCCATATCAAAACCAAATTCTTCCCTCATATGCCGTTTTCCTCTCTCGTATTTATCTTTTTCCATTTTACAGAAAACATGCATCCAAATTACATCATTTTTGCATCATAGTTGCATCATCTTCACGCCGGATTTCTGATCCATCTCCCGTCCACAACCAGACATCTGATGTGGGGATAACTTTTATCCGTAAATTCATTCTTCCTCAATCCCTCATCCTCCCCCTTCAGGATAAAGGCGTACAGCGAGGGCAGGTTTTCCAAAAAGTCCCAGTCCAGCGCTCCGGTATATTCCAGCTCCAGATAAGTAAGGGATGTGCATCCGCCTAAAATCTCATCCATTTTCTTTCCCTCCGGCTCCTCTTCCTCTGATTCCTCTTCCCCGGAAAAGGTCGTTCCGTCCTCCAGCTCAACCCCCATAGCGATCAGATGAGGAATATAGCTCACGTTTAAGGTGAGAGCTTCCAGATTGGGAAGCTCCAAAAGCCAGTCCGCCTCCCTCATCTGGCTCTGTCCGGTAATGGAAAGCTCCCGCAGGGAAGGGCACATGGCCAGCGCCTCATAGTCTGTGGCGGTTCCGATCTCCAATGTCAGCTTCCGAAGATTGGGGAGAACGGCAATATCCGCAAGAGTGGTCAGGTTATATGCGGCGCACCCTAACCCCTCCGGAGGACACATTCCCTGAATCGCTATCCTGTCACGCCCCGGTATCGGACTTTCTATCAGCTTCACCTCCTCAATCCAGGCAAGCTCTCGAAGGTAAACGGGTCTGTCCATAAACTCGGCTCTCTCCTCATTGGAGTAGTCAAAGTGATAGCAGATCATCTTGCGCAGCAGCTCCTCCCACTCCCCGGAAACAAAATGCGCCTCGCCGTCCGCTCCCGCAAGCTCCGCCTCCTCCTTCTCCCCAAACCGGTTCTCCGCTATGGCAAAGGGATTGTGAAGATCCTCAAAGGGCCAGTTCTCCGCTCCCAGATACGGACGGTATTTCAGACTGTCCCATTCCTTCTCTCCTCCCTCTTCCCTGTAGGAGGCCGCCATATATCTGGTGATCCCGACAATATCGCAGTCATCCTGGTCCGTGAGAGGACAAATGCCGATAAACTCGGCAAGATACTTTTCCCCCGGAACATAGGCTACCGCAAACTGAGCCTTTTCCTCCTGCGCCGCAGCCACAAACCGGTAAAAGAGAAGCTCTCTCCCATCCTCCCGCCGGTATCTCTCAAAAGCGGGAACCGAGAAGGAAACCGCACTCTTCTCCTCCGAAACCTCAATGATCTTCTGCTGAATGCTTTCCCAGGCATCCCCTGCGCCATCCGGAAGCATCCGGTTTTCCGTGACATGGGTGTATACCCCGTAATTTCCCTCCTCCGGAAACCAGCTGTATTCCAGACAGATCTCCCAGTTCGGCCTTCCCGAGGTCCAATCCCACGGAACATCATAGGAACAGGAGGGAGAAGAAAAACCTCCCCTGCTAAAGCTCTGCCTTCTAATCAGACAGTTGCTGGGAACGGCAAGCTCCGTTCCCGGAAAAATCAGATTTTGATCCGGGATCCGTTCCCTGTTGGCCTCCTGCAAAACCGGCCAGGCTTCTCCCGCCTCGTAAAAATTACGGGCAATTCCCCAAAGCGTGTCGCCTTCCCTGATCTGATAGGTCTTCTCCTTCTCCATGTCCTGAAGAAGAATATATCCGGGCCTTTCAAAATCACCCTCTTTTGCGTTCCAGGCCAACACCGGATACTCCTGCCCGGCCTTCGGTATGTCATCCCCGTCTCCGCACTCCGGCTGTCCGTCTGACGTACCCTCCCGCGTTTCCTGCTGCCGGGATGATTCTTTTTCCTGTTCCTCTATTTTTCCCACCGCCGGGTGATCTCCTTCTCCGCAGGAGATCATACTGATCACCGCCGCAAAAAATAACAGCCAAGCAGTCCGAAAAACAGTCCGTCCTTTTCTATCCATAAAACGCACGCCCTCCTCTGGGATTTTTACCTTTTCTTATCCTACAGTCTACCGTGCGTTTGCATCCAAATTACATCATTTCTGCATCATAGTTGCATCATCTGTAATTTCCTCCGTCTGTATCCTGCCGTCCTCCAGCACGCAGTGAACCGTCTTGCCTCCCGGCACAAACAGCCGGAACTCCACATCCACTTCTCTGTCCCAGGCAGGCAGAAGCTCATATCCGTCTCCCTTTATCTGAATCAGCATTTCCTGGAGCCCAATCATGGCGCTTCCGCCCCAGTTGTGATCCGGGCTCCAGTCATGTCCGGGTCCCCAGAAGGCCGGAAATCTTCTGTCCGAATCCCCAAGCTTAAATCTCAGAATTCTCATAGCCTCCTCGACAAGATTCAGCCTGGCCGCAAAAATTCCGTTCTGGTGCCAGCTGATCAGAAGCTTCTGCTCCTCATTTATGGACGGGCTCTGATAAGTGTCTCGCCCGATTTCCTTCTCCTGCTCGCTCAGTCCTCTGCTGCTGTAGGGAAATATTCTGTAAAGCTGTGGAAGCTCACAGTTAAAGGGAACCGGATTATATTCCCGGGCAGGGAGATAAACAGTTTTTCCATTCTCCTCGCCGAGCGGGCATTCCGGGCAGATCCGCCTCCACATCCTGTACTGCGCCGCATCCTGTCCCTTCCCTTCCAGATACCGGATCAGACAGTCAAGAAGCTCCCCAAGGCCCGCAATCACATCCATCGGATTGGAGGCTCCATATTCTTTTCCGTCCTCAGCAAAGGGATCTCCCTTATAGGTTTCCAGTGCGGTAGACGGAAAAACTAGGAGCCTTCCCCTGGAATCCCTTCCATAGTGGACAAAATAAAACCGTATGACATTATCAATAAATTCCATACACGGGGAGATATCCTCCCCGGAATAGTCCGCATATTCCAGCATCATGAGGGCAAATTCCAGGGCTGTGGAATAATGCATCCTCACCCAGGCATTATCGTCCTCCCCTGCCGGAACGCCGGGACGCCGGTTCCATTTGTACTCTGCGCAGATGGAGGTCCCAAAACAGCTGATCTGCTCCGGAAAATAAGCGCCCTCTTCTCCCCAATAGGTTTTTGCCCGGGCCCTGCCCGCATCCAGAATATTGAGATAAAAATCGAACTGGGGCCTCATGGCTTCAAAGTCCCCGGTCTTTAACATGGGCCAGTAGACCAGTCTCTGATTCTGGGCGGTAAAATCTGCCCCCGACCAGTTCCTGTAATCCGGAGTATGGCACTCATAAAAGGTAAACAGCCCTCCGTTAAACTTGGTAGGCCATTTCCCGTAATAATTACAGCCGAGCATGTATCGAAACAGCTGGTAATTCCGTCCCAGCTTCCAGTATTCCGAGCCCGGATGCTTTTTGTCTATCATCACAAAGCTCTTATCAAAATACTGTTTCCACCACTTTTGATTTTCCTCCCTGCTGATTCCCTCCGTCCTTTTCTTCTGCACGCAACTCTTCCACTGCTCCAGGGAGTCATGCTGTCCCGCCTCCAGGCAAATCAGGATCTGCGTCTGCCGCGCCGCCTGCGTGTGATAATGATATTCCTTCTGATCCGTTCCGTCAAAGTATCCCGCAACCGTCTCGTCATATGCCAGTCCGGATGCCCAAAGACATCCGCCCATGGTTCGATCCCTCAGCCAGTTGGGAAAATCATCCCTCACCGCCTCCAGCTTCTGCTGCCGAATGGCCCGGTCATACACCAGCCTGTCGTTTCTGTTCCTGTGCCAGAAAAGCAGACCCTCCTCCTGCACCTGCACCTCATCCGCCAGTGTCAGAATCCTCTCTTCCAGCGCATCCTCCATCTGAGTCGCCAGATTCCTGCATTGTCCCCTCTCCTCCGGGTTTACTTCCCTGTCAAGGTACCTCCAGCAGTCATAGGATATCCAAAGCGTCCTCTCCCTTCCGCTTTGAAAATCAATATGAAGATTGGCGTTGGTCACATCCTGCCAGAGCACAAAGCGGACCGCATCCTTTCCCCGGCCTGCCGTAATCGTGATCTGCCCTTTTTCCAGTTCCAGCTCCTGTCTGAAATCCACGGAAAGGACTTCCCTATCCTCCGGTGCAATCCGAAATCTTCCCGCCTTGAGCATGGTTCCGTTTTCATCAAAAGCGCCGCTCTGTGACAGATAAAGGCACAGCTCGTTATCCTGTACCCAGACATTACCTCCGGCATCATGTCCTCCAAGAGGCATGCTGCCGGAGGAATCCGCACTCTGGGTATTCCAAATCACATTATAATCCATATGTTTTCCTCCCGTACCATACAATTCGGGAAGCAGCCCCTGGCCGCTTCCCTGTTTTTATCATTTGACATGCTCTGCAAGAATCCTGTCATACTCCGCTTTCAGTTCCGGATAAACCTCATTTCCATACTCCTCAAGCCTGCCCATGTTCAGCTCCTCCGCCTGCTGTATCATGAAATTATACGCTTCTATGCATGCCTCCTCGCTGTCGGCCATATAAATATTTGTCTGTGCATTCTTTACCGCCTCTGTCAGCCGTGTATTGATATTTTCTTCTTCCGAATCCATTTCAAACCGGATCATACCAATTACAGGATTTCTGACTACATGCTCGGACAGGCTCAGCTTATCTCTTGTAGTCTGACTGTCATTATTTACTTCCGCAATACTGGTTACAATGGCATTATGCACCAGCCAGCCCCAATATTTCAAGCCTCTTTCCTTTAACATGGCATCGGAACCCTGAAAATCATAATTGAGAACCGGATATCCGTCAGCGTCCAGGGTATAATCCACACCCTCCATTCCCCACATGAGAAGCCTCATGCCTTCCTCTCCGTAAGCGTAGGCGAGCAGTCTGTAGGCAGCCTCCACATCCTTACAGGAACGGGTGATATGGAGTCCCCTGCCGGCCGCAAGCGTATCATACGCCTTACACTTATCACTGAGCTCGTCCGTAACAAGCTTAAGCCGGAAGTCATCTCCATTGTCGGCAATTGTGGCGCTGTAAATATCCGCATGCGCGTCATATGAACTATTTCTCAAAGGTTTTTAAAAAGCATACCGGGCTCACACCGGGACAGTTTCGTTAGACTGTCCCGGCCGCCCGGATGTCCGCAGGAGGCGCTTCTCTATTCAGCCATCAAAACCCCCACCTTCCTTTCGACAGCCTCCATCACCTCCTGCAGGCTCCTTTCCCCTCTCAGATACGCCTCTCCCTCCTCAAATACCGCCTCCTCCAGCACCGGATCCGGAATATACGGGGTATCCGCTTCCTCCATCCACCCCCTCAGGATGTCCTTCTGGGCCTCGTCCATCCAATACACGGACAGAGAGTACATTTTACCGTCTTCGTCGGAGCCGCCCGTTGTCATGTAGGGCTCTCCCTCCCTGTAATACGTCATATCGGGAAGAAGGCTCTCCTCAAAGGCATCTCGGTTTACAGCCAGTCCGCTGCCTGTTTTTATCTCCTCTCCAAGGAGCACGGCAAGCAGATCCGCCGCCTGTTTCGTTTTTGGGGAGGAGGCGTTAATTCCCACCAGCGTCTCAGAGAGAAAAACATTTCCGGAAAGGCCGCTTAAGGGTCTCATCCGCATTTCCTCAAAGCCCTCCACCTTCAGGACGCTGATCATCTCCGCATATCCGAAGGCGCTCTCCAGAGTACCCAGGAGAACCGCAGACCTTCCCGAAACCAGTCCTGCCGCATCCACATAGTCCTTGAAGGAATCCACCTCCTCCCTTCCCCTTCCGGTATATGCTATAGTCTCCTCGTTCCACCTGACATACCGCTCCATCACCTCGTCCGGAAGACCGTCCAGCTGCGCATCATAGATCCTCTTTGATGCCGAAAGAAAAGCGGCTGCGGCCTCCTTATCAAAGGCTCCCTCCTTTGTCTTCCAGGAAGGGGCGCAGGTCTTCGCAAGGAATCTCATGATTCCCCCTGGAGAGTAAATTTCGATCAGATCCTGTCCGGGATTGTTTTTGCGCAGCTCCTCCATAGCCCAGGCCATGCCCTCGAGATCCTCCATCTCTTCAATATAGGGCGCACCGCCCTGAGCCACCGGGAAGGAAATTTCGCAGGGAAGATAACAGATCCCTCCATCCCGCTCAAAGGCTTCCAGAATATTGGGAAAAATTTTATTATCAAGTCCCTTTTCTCTGAGAGCAGAGCCCAGATCCATCAGCATCCCCTTTTCCACATAGGAATCCAGGGGAAGGCCGTCCAGGACGATCAGATCCGGCCCTTCTCCGGCCATGAGTTTTGTGTTCAGCTTTTTGACGGCATCCTGCCGTGTCAGAGAATCACTTCCGTCCATCCCAACCTCATACTCCACATAATTCTCCGCATCAGCGCTCTGATAAAGACTGATGGCACGTCTGACCGTGTCATTATCCTTCAGACTGTATACCTTTATTTTTCCCGCGGGCACGGTCGGAATATCCGGGTCATAGAGAAAGCGCACCGCTTTCCCGCCTGTAAAGAGCGCCAGAAATTCATTTCCCTTTGTCATGGTCATTCCAAGCACATTACAGTCCGGATCCGCAAAGCTCCCGAGACTCCCGTCAATCACCTGCTCCACGGCGCTTCCGTTCATCACATGGCGGTGCAGCCCCTTTTTTCCCGCAAGATAGAGAACCCCCTCCTCTCCCTGAAAGAAAAAGAGATCATATCCGTTGTCTCCGAAAAAGCTTCTGTCCCCGTAATTTTCCCTGACAAACTGATCCAGCACGGGATCTTCCACAAATTCCTTCCGCTCCATGTCATAGATCACAAGTCCCCCGAAGCCGTGGCCGTCCAGTATCAGGCAGGTTCCCTCCAGAGTAAGAAGCTCAGCCCTTCCCTCCTCGAGAGCCAGAAACTGCCTGCTGCTGCCGTCCTCCTCCACTTCGTAAAGAAGATTTCCGCAGTCTGCGGCAAAAATCCGCCCATTATCTGTAATCCACACCTTTCTGATATAGTTCTCTTCCCCTGTCAGGGAAAGCTCTGCAAAAATCTCACTGCCGTCCGGCTTTCTGATGATCATCCGGGAGCTGAATTCTCCGGCTTCTCCCTCATCCTTGATGATCACAGCCGCCATCCTGTCCGCACCATATGCCATATCCAGAATATAGGCTCCCTCGTCCAGCAGTCTTCCATGCCACTCTTCTCTTTCCGTCTCCCAGGTCTCTCCCCCATCCTCTGAAACCACAAAATCCCTGGTCTGGTCCGTGATCAGCAGCCCTCCGTCCTGTCGCAGGAATAACCGGTTTCCTTCCCCCGAGAGCCTGTCTGACAGATCTGCGGCCCTTTCCACAAAGCGTCCCATTGCCACAGCCTCTCCCGCATCATTCCCGTCCTCAACGGACGTTTCCTTCTTCTCCCGCTCTCCCGCATCCTCCGTTTCCACCGGATTTTCCACGGAAGCAATCTGTCTCTGTCCCGTCCCTTCGCTTCCCCCGCATCCGCTCATCAATACAGCGGCCAGCAGAACCCACGTAAAAATCCTGAATGCGTATCGACCCCTTTTCCTTCTCATTACGTTTCCTCCGTATAGTCATTTCCACAGTAGATAACCCTCCAGGGCTGTCCCTTTCCCTCTCTCACCAGCACCAGACACTGCCAGTTATGATCCTCGCCGCAGAACTCCGAGAGGAAAATATTCTCATTCTCATAGCCCTTCGCCACTCCCTTGTCCTCATCCCTGTAAATCTCCGCCATATCGGGATCCATGCACATATAGACCCCGCACTTGGTTGGAGGCTGGATTCCCAATGTCTGCGTCACATAAATCTCAGCCGCCTCATAGGCCTCCGACATCTCCTGAAATTCAAACCTCGGGCTTTCCTGAACTGCCGAAAAATCCAGAGAATACTCGGCCTCATTTGGTGTCCCCATCTCAATGTACTCGCCCTCGAGATGAATCATGTCCTCCCGGTCCTGCCGGAACCGCAAAAGCTCCGCCTCGCCGTCCGCCTCCCCGCCGTCTTCCTTTTCCTGTTCTTTCTGCGCATCAATCTCCTGCTGCATTACGGCTGCTGCGTCTTCTCCATCCTCCTGCTGCATTACGGCTGCCGCATCTTCTCCATCCTCCTGTTGCATTACGGCTGCTGCGTCTTCTCCGCTCTCCCCGGCTTGTCTGGCACACCCGCCAAGCAGCAGCATTCCCAGTCCCGCCACAACACACCATTTCCATCTCATCTCTCTCATCTTTTCCTCTCCTTTTTCTGAATTTTCATCTCTCCCTCCACGCAAAAACACCCTGAAAGGATTCCACCACTTAATCCTATCAGAGTGTTGTCATATACTTTCATCACAGATGTGTCCTACTTGTAACAATATTTCCGGCCCCGCAGACGGGATCACCCGATCACTCCCAGCCTGTAGCTGATCCTCATGCACCTGCGTTCCCTTTTCGTCCCGTCATCCTCCGACCAGACATAAATCCATTCCGCATCCTCCCGCTCCATCTCTCCGCAAATCGAGGTGCCCTCCAGATACAAAACCGCTCCGAGCCGGTTCTCCGCAAAGCCCGCCGCCGCGTTTTCCACTCCCGACAGCTCCAAAAATTTTACAAGACTGTCACAGGCAAAGTCCTCCGGAAGGTTCCACTCCTGCGCATACATGATCAGCTCCGCCTCCCACACCTGTCCTGTCACCGCATTAATCCAAAGCCTCACCTTCGTATCCTCATTATAAAAGATCACATTCCAGCAGCTGTAATAAGATTCCCTGGGCTGATTCTCCCCCTCGCTTCCTATCGTCGCAACCAGCACCGCAGAGGCATGGTCTCCGTATGCGCTCCCGGCTTTTGATCCTGCGTAATCAAGAGGATAGCAGCCCGCCCCGCTCATGGCGTTTATCCATTCCTGTCCCGCCTCAAAGGCCTCCTCCATAGACAGCTGTCCCTCCACCGGTTCGTGCAGAAATTCCCTGTCGCTCTCCTTCCAGGTGCGTATCACCTGCTCGATCCGCTCTGTCTCCAGCCGACTCTGTGCGTTCGCATCTCCTGCCGGCTGATCCTCCTCCCAGGGAAGGACCGTCTCCTCCATCTCCATGATTCCGCATCCGGCAAACAGCCGTCTCTCCCTTTCCGCAAAAAGAAGGCCGGGAACATAGCTGCCGGCATAAGCCAGAAGCATCACGAGCAGCACGCCGAGAAGGGAAACCATCCTTTTAAGCCTCATCCCGCATTTCCCCCTCTCCTCCCAGCCCAAGCCAGATACTCACGTCGGTTCCCGACCTCCCGTCACTGGTAATGACAAGGCGGCTCCCATGAATCTCCGCTATCCTTTCCGCAAGTGAAAGCCCCAGCCCGGAGCCGTGCCGCTTCCTGGACCTGGATTTATCCCCCATATAAAAAGCCTCCGTGACCCTTCCGATCTCCCCGGGCGCAATCCCCTTTCCGTTATCTCTGACCGTAATGCGGTAACGCTCCCCCTCTCTCTTTCCCTCCAGCCGGATCTCCGTGCTGTCAGCCTTGGCGGCATTATCCAGAAGATTCACAAGCAGCGTTACCAGAAGATCAAATTCCGCCCATACCATTCCCTCCTGCGCTTCCATATGAAACCGGATTCCCTCATCCCTGCATACCGGCTCCATTCCCTTTGCCATATGATCAAAAATTTCCGGCACCTCCAGCCATTCCAGCCGAAAGTCCTGACGGCTCAGCGCACTCAGATCCATAAGCTTAAAGGCAAGCGCCTCCAGCCTCATCCCCTCTCTCACGATATATTCCGCCGCCTCCCTCACCTGCCGTGCGGGAAGCTCTCTGCCACAGAGCATGTCCGCATACCCGATCACGGAGGTCAGAGGCGTCTTCATCTCATGGGCAAAATTTGCCACGAAATCCTCCTTCTGCCTGACCATGGCCGACATTTCCTCCATTTTTTCCTCCACGGTCTGCGCCATCCTGTTAAAATTCTCCGCCAGCTGCCCGATCTCATCCTTTCCCGCCGTACGGATTCTCTCTTTATAGCTGCCCTGGGCCATCCGCCGGGCCGCGGCGCTCACCCGGTTAATGGGCCCTGTCAGAAAACCCGCAAGCAGCAGAATAAAGAGGAAGCCGACACCGGTCACTGCCAGATAAAGCCGTTTGAAATAGCCCACAGTCTCCCTCTGGTCCGCCAGCATAGCGCTGATGTCCGTCTCTGTAATGAGATAAAAATATTCCTGTCCCTGCGTGATACGCCCGCACATCAGGATACTCTCCTTCTCCCGTTCTTTTGCAAACTGATAGGATACCTCCCCCGGGGCCGCCTCCTCAAAAACCGCTTCCCCCGGAATCGTATCCAGACTGCAGTACAGCTCTTCCCTCTCCGGGCCGTAAAATGCCGCATTCACGGGAAGGCTGCGGGCCATGCGCCCAACCTCCTCCCGATCCTCCAAAAGCTCCGGCTGCCTGTACACAGACGACTGCACCATATATTTGCAGTACCGGAACTGCTCCAGCGCATACCTTTTCTCCTGCGCAGCGTCATTTTCAAAGGAATGGCTGATCAGAAGATATCCCGAAGCCTGAAAGGCTGCGCCGAACACCAGCATAAAGCAAAAAAAGATTTTCGTAAAAAGTCTCATTCCTCTCCTTCCAGACGATAGCCGATACGGAACACTGTCTTAATCCTCTCTTCCAGCCCGAGCTTTTTTCTCAGTCTCTGAATATGGGAATCCAGGGTTCTGGTCTCCCCCATGAAAGGCTCTCCCCAGACACGTTCATACAGCCTGTCCCGGTAAAGAGCAACATTTTTATTCGAAATCAGCTCCGCAAGAAGATCAAACTCCTTGACCGTGAGGAAGACCTCCTCTCCCTTGTTTCTCACCGTCCGGGAGGGCAGGTCAAGCTCTATATCCCCAAAGACAAGCTTTCTTTTTCCCTTCCCGTATCTGCGCAGCACCGCCTCCACTCTTGCCAGAAGCTCCCCGATCTGAAAGGGCTTCACCATATAGTCGTCCGCTCCGAGCCGGAGCCCCCGGATTCTGTCCTCCACCGCCCCTCTTGCGGTCAGAAAGATAACGGGTATTCCAAGGGGCTTACTGTATTCCAGCAGCTCATAGCCGTCGATTTCGGGCAGCATTATATCAAGAAGAAGCAGATCAAAGTCCGCCTCCTCCAGAAGATCCGCCCCCTGCCTCCCGTCATGGGCGCAGGCGCATAGGTATCCCTCCCCGGAAAGCCCCATCCGGATCAGATTACAGATGGCCTCGTCGTCCTCAACAATCAGGATCCTGTACATAAAGTCCCTCCCACTATAAAGTCTCTCTGCATTTTACCACACAGATGTGTCATAGTTGTGCCAAAATGCCTGCCTTTACGACTTTTTTGGAATATACTTTCAAAACACCCTGTCAATTTGAATCCTTAGTATAAAATCGAGAAATTTCTTTACATTTCATGACAAATATGGTATTCTTGAAATGCTTTCAGTCAAAGGTACTGTTTGCAATAACATTTTATTTTTTCTAATTGTTTGGAGGTATGTACGATGAACAGAGGTACAGTAAAGTGGTTCAACAACCAAAAAGGATACGGCTTCATCTCAGATGAAACAGGTAACGACGTATTCGTACACTACTCAGGATTAAATATGGAAGGCTTCAAGTCTCTCGAAGAGGGCGCTTCCGTAGAATTCGACGTAGTTAACGGAGAAAAAGGACCCCAGGCCGTAAACGTAACCAAGTTATAATTGTAACTTAGCTGCAGTTGTAACGCTATTAATTCAGTGATGCGATGTGCCTGTTCTTAAATATAAATTATATTTTTATTTAGAATTTGCAGTATTGTTTAACGAATTAAGGAAATAACCTATCTCAATGAGATAGGTTATTTTTTTTCTCTCCATCTATGAAGGAAAGCACCTCCTCAAACCTCATAGCGCCGCCGAACAGGTCAAGGGCGCTTCCTATCGTCACATCCACTCTTCCCTCTCCCAGCTCCCTTAATTTTTTGAGATCCTCAAAGGAATGCACGCCTCCGGCATAGGTGACGGGAATCCGGCAGCTCCTTCCAAGAAGAGATGCCACCTCCTCCTCGATTCCCATGGCTTTCCCCTCCACGTCCACGGCATGAACCAGAAGCTCGCCGCAGTAACCGGAGAGTCTTTCAATCGTCTCTTCATTTAAAATCACGTCCGTATATTTCTGCCACCTGTCGGTCACAATATAATAGGAAGAATCTCTTTTCCGGCAGCTTAAATCAAGCACCAGTCTTTCCCGGGAAACAGCTCTTTCCAGCTCCCTGAGCCTGTCGTAATAAAGCGTTCCGTCCTGAAATATATAGGAAGTGACAATCACGTGGCTGGCACCGGCATCCAGATATTCTCCGGCAGTTTCCGGATTGATCCCGCCACCCACCTGAAAGCCTCCGGGAAACTCCCTGAGCGCCGCAAAGGCCTGAGCCCTTGTTTTTTCATAAAATTCGCTTTTCGGAGGATTCAACAGTATAATATGCCCGCCGCTCAAGCCTTTATCCCTGTAAAGAGCCGCAAAAAAATCCGCCGACTGCCGTGACACGAAGTTCTCCTGCGCAAAGCCGCCCTCGTCAAGCAGGCTTCCGCCCACAATCTGCTTTACCTTCCCATTGTGAATGTCAATACAGGGTCTGAATTTCATTTCCGCTCTCTCCTTTGGTCCAAATAATTCCACACCGAATATTTTACCGCAGGATGCACATAATAGCAACAGAACTGATTATATTCGGTTCTTATTGATTGATAGACAGGAGGTTATTATGAAAAGGATGAAAAAGACAATTTCACTCGCTGTTGTCCTCATGATGGTCCTCGCTCTCACAGCCTGCGGAAGAAGCAAGAACGATAAAGACGAAAACGACATGGCTGGGGCAGGCACAAATAACACGACCACCGAAAACGGGGCAGACACTGCCGGAGACACGACCGGTACCAATAACCAGACCACGGATGGCAATACCACGGGAACAACCGGAAACGGCAGCGCCGCAGCCGGTGACAACGCAGCCGGAAACGATGCCCTCACTGACGGCAGCGACACGGATAACGTAAATGATGCCACCACCGGAAACGGCACCGGAACGGGAAATGACGCGGACGGCGATTCTCTTCTCGAGGATGCCGGGGATGCCGTTGGCAATGTAGTGGACGATGTGGCGGACGGCGTTTCCGACCTCACCGACGACGTGCTCGGTGACGGCACCGACAATAACGATTCCACAAACGGAACCACGGCGGCGAGAAGCTCCGCTTCCCCCGCGAAATAACATGTATAAAAGCTGCCCTTTAAAAGAGCAGCTTTTATCTTTCTACTGTTTCTCCACGATAATTCCGTCCCTGTAGGCCTGAAGAAGATTTTCCAGCTGCTTGATGCTGTCGCACAGCTCCCTCCCGGCATCCGTGTCCGCCACCAGGATCCTCTCGGAGGCAGTCTCCACAATACTGGAGTCCGAAAAAATATCGGATTCGTTCAAAATAGCGGATTCCGCAGACTCAAAGGGCTCATGGGCTACCAGACGCATTCCGTGGGAATTGGCCACCAGCGTGTATCCGGCAATTCCCGTCTTATCCTGATAGGCCCGGGAAAAGCCGCCGTCAATGATCAGCAGCTTCCCATCGCACTTGATGGGGGTCTGCCCCTTTTTGAGCTCAACCGGGACATGCCCGTTTACGATATGGGACTTTTTCACATCCAGCCCGAACTCCGTCAGAATTTTATTTACAATCTCTTCACTGTCATTGAGTGCGTAATAGCTGTTCTTTACCTCCCGGTGAGTCTCCTTCTCCTTCAGGAAATACCTCTCGAAGGTGGACATTTTGTCCTTTCCGAATACGGGCGAATTGGGACCGGTCCAGATATACCAGATCATGTCCTGGGCCCGCTTCATCCCCACCGGATCGTTCTTGGCGTAATACCCCTTTCTGGCGCAATTGTCAAGAACATCATACAGGGCTCTTCCGCAATACCGTTTGCCGTCCACATTGACATATTTAAAATTCCCCTCCTCGTCCATAGGCACACAGCCGTGGTACAGAAGATTGGAATCGTGCACCTTGTACAGGCTCCCGTTGGAATAGAGAAAGCGCACATGCTTCTGCAGCTTCTCGCATTTGAGGAAGGCCTGCCGGATCCTTTCCATTACCTGCTCCTCGTCCGGAGACAGCCTGTAGGGACTGGCAGGATCCACCGTGGGAAAATCCACGTCGCACATCTCATAATCCTGCCCGTTTATGTGCACCGTCTTCCTCTCGTAGTCGATTTTGTCCAGAAGAAGCCTGTCGTCCATCTCAAATTCCGGGTGGGACCGGATCACCTGGCCCTCAAGCTTGAACTGAATGATTGCGATAGCCTTGTGAATCTTCATGTCAAGATCCAGGTCCTTGGTATTGTAATTCGTATTGTAGCGGATCGTAAATGCGCCGCAGTCCACGTCCTTGTAGGTTTCCAGGGCAAAGGTTGCAAGGGGAACCAGATTGATCCCGTAGCCCTCCTCCAGTGTGTCCAGATTCCCATACCTCGCCGCAGTCCGCAGAACCGTGGCAATACAGGGAAGATGCCCGCAGGCGGCTCCCATCCAGACAATATCGTGATTTCCCCACTGAATATCCACGGAATGGTACTGCATCAGCGTATCCATGATGATATGCGGGCCGGGCCCTCTGTCAAAAATATCCCCAACGATATGGAGATGGTCAATCACAAGCCTCTGGATCAGATTGCTTAAAGCCACAATGAAATCCGGTGCGCGTCCGATCCTGATAATGGTGTGGATGATCTCATTATAATACCCTTCCTTGTCGGAAACCTCCGCCTTCTCCGTGATCAGCTCCTCTATAATATAGGCAAAATCCCCGGGAAGCGCCTTGCGCACCTTGGAGCGCGTGTACTTGGAGGCCACTCTCTTGGTGATCTGGACCAGGCGGTGGAGGGTGATCTTAAACCAGTCCTCGATATTGTCCTCCTCCTGCATGACAATATCCAGCTTCTCCCTGGGATAATAAATCAGGGTGGCAAGGGACTTGATGTCCCGGTTACTCAAAGAATTCTCAAACACCTCGTCAATCTTCCGCCTGACCGCACCCGAACCGTTCTTCAGCACATGATTGAACTGCTCATACTCTCCGTGAATATCCGTCAGGAAATGCTCGGTTCCCTTAGGCAGATTCAGAATTGACTGAAGATTGATGATCTCCGTGGATGCCGACGCTATATTCGGATACTGATGGGCCAGGCTCTTTAAAAGCTTTAATTCCAACTCGTTCATACTATATTCCAACCCTCTTTCCAGACCCTCAGGCAAGATCAATCACGTCGCCCATGTCGTAAAGCCCTGCCGTCTTTCCCTTCAAAAACTTGGCAGCCTGTATGGCCCCCTTTCCGAATACGGCCTTGGAATAAGCGGAATGGGAAAAGGTGACCACCTCGTCCGCACCTGCAAAAATCACGTCGTGATCCCCCACAATCGTGCCGCCCCTGACTGCGGAAAAGCCTATTTCCTTTTCCGGACGCTTCTGGCGTCTTGCGCTTCTGTCAAACACATACTCGTACTCCCCGTCAAGAGCCTCCTTTACGGAATCTCCCAGGGCAAGGGCGGTGCCGCTTGGCGCATCCAGCTTCTGATTGTGATGCTTTTCCACGATCTCGATGTCAAAGCCGGCAGATGCGAGAACACCCGCTGCCTCCTTAAGCAGCTTGAACAGGAGATTAATTCCAAGGGACATGTTCGCCGATTTTAAAATCGCCGTCCTGCCCGCCGTCTCCTTCACCTTTTCCAGCTGCTCCCCGGAAAGCCCGGTGGTGCACAGTACACAGGGAATCCGCTTCTGTCCGCAGTATGTAAGGAGATCGTCCACTGCGGATGCCACGCTGAAATCAATCACAACGTCCGCCTTCACGTCACACTCCGAAAGGCTCTTAAAAACGGGATACGGATTCCTCCCCTCGTCAAAAGCGTCAATTCCCGCCACGATGACCGCCTCCGGATCCTGGGAAATCAGATCACCCACCATCCTCCCCATCTTTCCGTTACAGCCGTGCAAAATTATATCTGTCATATTCCTGGTTCGCTCCTTCCCGCTTTACTTGCGCTTCTGTCCTACAAAATACCGTATTCCTTCATAACCTTTTCCAGCTTGAGTGCGTTCTCCTCCTCCATCTCGGTGAGAGGCATCCGCAAAACGCCAGCCTCCATTCCCATGAGATTCAGGGCTTTTTTCACCGGAATCGGATTCACCTCGCAAAAGAGCGCCTTGCAAAGCGGTATGGCCCTCAGCTGCTCCCTGCAGCTTCCCTCCACATCTCCCGCAAAAAACCGTGCGCAGATATCGTGCGTCTGCTTTGGCGCAACGTTCGAGAGCACGGAAATCACTCCCTTTCCTCCAAGGGAAAGAAGCGGGACGATCTGATCGTCGTTTCCGGAATACAAATCCACTCTGCCGTCCGCAAGGGCCATGAGCTTTACAATCTGGCTGATATTGCCGCTGGCCTCCTTCACTCCCACGATATTCGGAATGTCCGTACACAGCCTCACAATCGTCTCCGGCTCGACATTGCAGCCGGTACGGCTGGGAACGTTATAGATGATGCAGGGAATCTTAACGGATTCCGCTATGGTCTTATAATGAGCGTAAAGCCCCTTCTGCTTCGCCTTATTATAGTAAGGCGTCACAATGAGAAGGCCGTCCACACCGTACTTTTCCGCCTCCGTGGAGAGATAAACCGCCGTCTCCGTGCAGTTTGAGCCCGTACCCGCAATCACCGGAATTCTTCCCGCCACCTTCTCGGCGCAGTAGCGGATCACGTCGAGATGCTCCTCATGCGTCAGCGTGGAGGATTCCCCCGTGGTTCCGCAGACTATAATCGCATCCGTCTCATTTTCGATCTGAAATTCGATGAGTTCTGCGAACTTCTCATAATTGACCTCTCCGTTCTCCTTAAATGGTGTGACAATCGCAACACCCGCTCCTGTAAATACTGCCATACTTAATCATTCCTTTCTTAAAAATTATGAGAGCACTTTTTGCCGCATACAATCACTCCGGGTATCTCCCCGGCACACCAAAAATCGGTGCACGAAATGCGCACCGACTGACGTTTCTACCATAAGCTGGTATTGATCGGATAGCGCAACATCAGAAACTGATGACAGTCATACAGCTCTTCGCTGTATGCCCAAGAGCCCATCCGCAGGTATATGAGCCCTTTCGGCGTTTTTTCCTTTCATTTTTCTTCCCATGTGCCTGCCACATCCAAAAAATTACTCCTAAAACACGCAACCTCTATCTCGTCTGTAAAATAACAGTTATCTCATTAAAATAATCATAGCACCATGCCCTGACACTGTCAATGCATGGATGCTATGATTTCATGCTTAAGATATTGCAAAAAATGCGTCCAAATACCTCTTACCAGCGCTTATATTTCAGCGATTCCACCCTGGTCACCTCGTCCGCCAGCATACAGATCTCATCATTCAGCAGGATTCCCGTCATGATCACATCCGTCTCCTCATTGCGGGCCTCCAGAAGTGTCCTGAGCTCCTCCACGGTTATGATCTGATTATCCACAAGACCCAGGACCTCGTCCAGGATCAGAAGGTCGCACTCTCCCGTGGCAAGAACCTTTTTGGCGAAATTCAGGCCATTTTTGATGTTGGCAATCTCCTCCTTTTTCTTCTCATCGGAAAGACTGGTAAAGTCATCCACACTTTTTTCGAAGCGGAAAAGCCTGATCTCGGGTTCCAGCCTGCTGATGAATTCCGAAGTCCGAAGTCCCCGCCCCTTCAGGAACTGGATGATCATCACGCTCTCTCCCGCCGCCGCCGATATGACCGCCTGCCCCAGGGCAGCCGGCGACTTGCCGTGCCCGTCTCCGCTGTATATATGTACCTGACCCTTCTTCATGATACGCACCTCTCCCAAATATATAAAATTACAAATACTGATGTCTATCATACCACAGAAGAGCCGATAAATCAATATTGGGCCTCAGGCCCGCATGGGATCCTCCTCCATATTCTCGAGAAGCTCCAGCTTGCTGACGGAAACCTCGTAGGCCACTCTCTTTTCCGCCTGCTCCTCCGAGATCTTCTTCATATATTCTCTGCTCTGGATCCTGCCCCAGATCTCACATCTTGTTCCCACATGGAAATTGTTGGCATATCTGGCGTTTCTCCCCCAGCAGATACAGGGGATATAGTCGCTCTTTCCATAAGGCCTGTTTACGGCAAGCAGCAGGTCCGCAATCTCTCTTCCGAGAGGTGTCCTCCTGTAAATGGGCTCCTTGCAGATATACCCGTCCAGATAAATCTGGTTCGTCTTTGCGCTCTCCTCGATTTCCTGCAGAAACTCGATTTCCCTGGCAAAGACCGAGAGCACCAGCCTGTTCTTTCTCTCCTCATGTCTGTTGTAGGAACGGAACTGTCCGGAAACCATGATATTCTGTCCCTTGTAGTCCCCGTTCACATCCAGAAGGCGTTCCGACACCATAAGCGGAATGATATCGCTAGAATCGCTTAGCCTCTCCACCTTTACATCAACCATATAAAAGCCTTCTCCGAAAATTTCATGGCTGAACACAAAGTCACTGACGATCTGCCCCATGATTACCACCTGGTTGTTTTCAATAACCTTATCTGTCATAGTTTTTCTCCCTTTTACACTTTATGAAATTTATGTACGTATTATATTTATATCATATTTTTGACGAAGAAAGAACCGTAATCCATCGCATAAATCGACGTTCTGACCCTTTACAAGCGTGAGACATTAGTGTATACTACGTAAAGCAATTTTGAAAGGCGTAGAATTATGAGACAAAAAAGAGAAGATATAAGAAATATTGCAATCATTGCCCATGTTGACCACGGAAAAACCACCCTGGTGGATGAGCTGCTAAAGCAAAGCGGCGTGTTCCGCGAGCATCAGGACGTGGCGGAGCGGGTCATGGATTCCAACGACATCGAGAGAGAAAGAGGTATCACCATCCTCTCCAAAAACACTGCCGTCACCTACAAAGGCACCAAGATCAACATCATCGACACCCCGGGCCATGCGGACTTCGGCGGCGAGGTGGAGCGGGTCCTCAAGATGGTGAACGGCGTGATTCTGGTTGTGGACGCTTTCGAGGGTGCCATGCCGCAGACCAAGTTCGTGCTGCGAAAGGCTCTGGAGCTGGAGCTTCCCGTTATCGTGTGCATCAACAAGATCGACCGCGCGGAGGCACGTCCCGCCCAGGTGATCGACGAGGTGCTCGAACTCTTCATCGAGCTGGATGCCAGCGAGGAGCAGCTTGACTGTCCCTTCGTGTTCGCCTCCGCCCGGACGGGAACCGCATCCCTTGACATGAACCGGCCGGGAGAGAACATGGTTCCCCTGTTTGAGACCATCCTCGACTATATTCCGGCTCCCGAGGGAGACCCGCAGGCCGGGACTCAGATTCTGATCAGCACCATCGACTACAATGAATATGTGGGACGCATCGGCGTGGGAAAGGTTGATAACGGCTCCGTCAGAGTAAATCAGGAGGTTGTGATCGTCAACCATCACGATCCCGACAAACAGAAAAAGGTTAAGATCAGCAAGCTCTACGAGTTCGACGGTCTCAACAAGGTGGATGCCGCCCAGGCGGACATCGGTTCTATTGTGGCCATATCCGGCATTTCGGATATCCGCATCGGCGACACCCTGTGTTCGCCGGAAAACCCGGTTCCCATCCCCTTCCAGAAGATATCGGAGCCCACCATCGCCATGCACTTTATCGTCAACGACTCTCCCCTTGCCGGGCAGGAGGGAAAATACGTGACAAGCCGCCATCTTCGCGACCGCCTGTTCCGGGAGCTGAACACGGATGTGTCCCTGCGGGTGGAGGAGACGGACACCACCGAGGCCTTCAAGGTGTCGGGACGGGGCGAGCTCCATCTGTCCGTGCTCATCGAAAACATGCGCCGGGAGGGCTATGAATTCGCGGTCAGCAAAGCCGAGGTTCTCTACAGGACGGACGAGAAGGGCAAGAAATTAGAGCCCATGGAGCTGTGCTATATCGACGTTCCGGAGGAATTTTCCGGTTCCATCATAGAAAAGCTCAGCCAGCGCAAAGGCGAGCTTCAGGGCATGGGAAGCGTCTCCGGCGGGTACACCCGTCTGGAATTCTCCATTCCCTCCAGAGGTCTGATCGGATACCGCGGTGAATTTCTCACGGACACTAAAGGAAACGGCATCATGAACAGTGTGTTCGACGGCTACGGCCCTTACAAGGGGGATATCCAGTACCGCAAGCAAGGGTCGCTGATCGCCTTTGAGGCCGGGGAAGCCATCACCTACGGTCTGTTCAACGCCCAGGAGAGAGGAACTCTCTTTATCGGCCCCGGGGAAAAGGTCTACTCCGGCATGGTGGTGGGTCAGAACGGCCGGGGCGAGGATATCGAGCTGAACGTCTGCAAGAAAAAGCAGCTCACCAACACACGCTCCTCCAGCGCAGACGAGGCCCTTCGCCTGACACCGCCCAAAATCCTGAGCCTTGAGCAGGCCCTGGATTTCATCGACACGGACGAGCTTTTGGAGGTAACGCCGAAGTCTCTCCGGATCCGCAAGAAAATACTTGATCCCACCATGAGGAAGAGAGCCGCCATGCGGGCAGCATCGCTCTCTCAATAAGGATCTTTAACAAAAGGGCCGTGAGGAAAACAGTAAACGAACTCTGTTTTCCTCACGGCCCGAACAAGCTTTTCTATGGTAACGATCAGCCGCAGTTGGTCAAACCGTCCTTTTCCTCAGATATGCAGCATCACTGCCGCAATCCTGAAATAGATCAGAAGCGAGAGCGCATCCACGATAGTCGTAATGAAAGGGCTCGCCATCACCGCCGGGTCAAAGCCCGCCTTCCTGGCAAGCATGGGCAGAATACAGCCCACCACCTTTGCGATCAGAACCGCCGCTGTCAGCGTAAGACACACCACTCCCGCCACCACAATCCCCACCCTGTCAAAGACAAGGAGCTTGGCGAAATTTGCCGCTCCCAGGGTGATTCCGCAAAGCAGGGCCACTCTGGCCTCCTTCCACACCACCCGGATCAGATCGCCAAATTCGATCTCGTCCAGTGACAGCCCCCTGATAATGGTCACGCTGGCCTGTCCTCCCGCATTTCCCCCCGTATCCATGAGCATGGGAATATAGGCGGTGAGAACCACGCAGGCGCTCAGGGCATCCTCGAAGGATGTGATTATTTTCCCGGTAAACGCGGCTGAAATCATGAGCAGTAAAAGCCAGGGGATTCTCTTCTTCCAGGTCTCAAACACCCCTGTCTTCATGTACGGCTTATCAGAGGGCACGATCGCCGCCATCTTTTCCATATCCTCCGTGGCCTCTTCCTGAAGAATATCCACGATATCATCCACCGTGATGATTCCCACCAGACGCTTCTCATTGTCCACCACCGGCATGGAGGTAAAGTCGTATTTCTGGAACTGTCTCGCCACCGCCTCCTGATCCATCAGGGTATTGATATAGATCACATTCTCATGCATGATCTCCCCGATCACCGCATCCTGCGGGCTGATCAGCAGATAGCGCAGCGCCACGGTGCCCACCAGCGTCCTTCCGGCATCCAGCACATAACAGATATTGATGGTCTCGCTGTCAACCCCCACCTGCCGAATGCGGGCAATGGCATCCTCCACTGTCATGCTTTCCTTCAGATCCACGTATTCCACGGTCATAATGCTGCCTGCGGAATCCTCCGGATAGCGCAGCAGCTGGTTGATGTCTCTTCTCGTCTCGGCGCTTGCGTTTGCGAGGAGCTTCTTGACCACATTGGCCGGCATTTCCTCCATCAGATCTGCGGCATCGTCAGCCATAAGGTGGTTGATGATGCCGGCGGCCTCGCTGTCGGCCAGTCTCGTTATGATAAACTGCTGATTGTCCACCTCAAGATAAGAAAAAACATCAGCCGCCATGCTTTTGGGAAGGATCCGGAAAATCTTAAGCTGTTCGTCCTCCTCAAGCTCCTCCATGACGGCCGCCGCATCCGCATAATTCATCTCCGCCATCCTCTGTCGGAGACTGGTGTACTGCCTGGTTTCAAGTAACTCCCTGATAATCTCTAAATCTCTGTTCTCTTCCATAGCGAATCTCCTTCATATGTGATTTTTATGCTCCGACTGTGAGGAGGGATATCTGTGTTGCCTGACTGTGTACTCTTCTTCATAAAAACCACCACCTTTCCGGAAATTGCTTTTTCTTACTTTAATCCATCTGCCCCTTTTTGTCAACAAAACACCGCTGCGGGCGACAAGTAGTGCAAACGTGCCTGCGGTGATATTGCGCAGCGAGGCTCACCGCCTGTCACATATCCTATGCTTCCTCCACCATATAATAACTCTTTTCCAGGATTTCTATTCCTGCCCTGGCCCCGGTGCTCTCTGTCAGCTCCTTCAAAAGAGCGTCCACATCCTCCTCGGAGACTCTGAGCTTAAGGCTGACCCGGTCCGTGTACTGGGAATCAAGAACAGGGATCCTCCTGTTTCCCAGAAGATACTGGATTCTGCCCAAATCCGTGTAATCCGCAGAGATATTCAGAAGCGATCCGTATCGCATGGTGGCGATTCCGGCGTTGGCAAGCCCAGCCTTTGCCGCCTCCGTATAGGCTCTCACAAGACCGCCCGTTCCCAGGAGAATTCCGCCAAAATACCGCGTGACCACCACCACCGTGTCGGTGAGTCCCATGCCGTTTATCACCTCCAGAATCGGTTTCCCCGCAGTGCCTCCCGGTTCCCCGTCGTCGCTGCATCTCGAAAGCTCCCTGTTCCTTCCTATTACAAAAGCCGGACAGTTATGCCGGGCATCATAATGCTTCTTTCGGATGCTCTCGATGAAGGCCGCAGCCTCCTGCTCGCTTCCCGCCGGCGAGACGGATGCGATAAACCGGGATTTCTTTTCCACGATCTCACCCTCTCCCGCCTCGTATACTATTTTATAAGGAAGGAATTTTTCTCTGCCATCCTGCGTCCCCATCTCCATGCTCCCTTCTGCTTTTCTCTTAAAAGTCTACCATACCGGAGAATAAAAGTGTATCAATTTGTGAATAATTCTTAATAAACCATAAAAAACCTTTATTTCGATCTCACAATTTGGTATACTTTATATTTATAAAATAATTTTGGAATTTTTTATGGAGGCATATAACATGAATTACAGTAAAAGAGGGATTAAGGCAAAGCAGAAATCCCTTCATGCTACATCTTCCAAATGGAGCAAAAAGCTGCTGCTCGCTATCCTGAATCTGGCGCTCCTTGGCATGATTTCCATCGGTGTCATCGGAGCGAGCATGGGCATCGGCATTTTTAAGGGTGTCATTGACACGGCACCCGGCATCGACAATATCGACGTTACCCCCACCGGATTTTCCACCTTTGTCTACGACCTTGAGGGCAATCAGATCGGAAAGCTGATTGCGGCGGATTCCAACAGGATCCCGGTAGGCCAGGATATGATTCCGGAAGATCTGTCACATGCCTTTGTAGCCATCGAGGATGAACGCTTCTATGAGCACAACGGCATTGATATCAAGGGAATTATCCGTGCGGCTTATGTGGGAATCTCCAACGGCTTTCATTTTTCCGAGGGAGCCAGCACCATTACCCAGCAGCTTCTGAAGAACAATGTTTTTACAAACTGGACAAGCGAGGAAGGCTTTGCCGAAAAGATGAAGCGCAAGATCCAGGAACAGTATCTTGCCATCGAGCTGACCAAGACCATGTCCAAGGAGGATGTGCTCCTCAACTACATGAACACCATCAATCTGGGACAGAATACCCTGGGAGTGCAGGCGGCATCCCTTCGTTATTTCAACAAGCCCGTCAATTCCCTCTCCCTGTCGGAATGCGCCGTGATTGCGGCGATCACCCAGAACCCTTCCCGCTTTAATCCGATCTCACACCCGGACAAAAACGCCGAGAGAAGGGCCAAGGTTCTTGGAAACATGCTGGAACAGGGCTACATTGACCAGACCAGATATGATCAGGCCATGGCGGATGATGTCTATTCCCGCATTCAGATGGTAAATGCGGAGGTGGAGGAGGACACAGTTAATACATACTTTGTGGACGCATTAACTGACGATATCATGGAAGACCTTCTCGCCGCCGGTTATAACGAGACTCAGGCTTATACCCTGCTCTACAGCGGGGGCCTCAAGATTTACGCCACCCAGGATCCCCATATCCAGGCTATCTGCGACGAGGTGTTTTCCAACGAGGAAAATTATCCTGCGGACGTGCGGTGGTATCTGAACTATGAGCTGACGATCCAGAAGGCGGACGGTACCAGGGAAAACCACAGCACCGAAATGTTCCGGACCTACTTCCGGGAGTTTAACTCCTCCTTCAATCTGATCTACAATACTCAGGAGGAGGCTTATGCGGCAATCGAGGAATACAAGGCCGCCGTCATGAGCGCCGGCGACGAGGTATACGGGGAAAATATCCACCTGACACCCCAGCCTCAGGTTTCCATCGTGGTGGAGGATCAGAGCACCGGCTACGTGGTGGCAATGGTGGGCGGCAGAGGACGGAAGGAAGGAAGCCGGACCCTGAACCGCGCCACCGATACCAAGCGCCAGCCAGGCTCCACCTTCAAGGTGGTGGCGGTCTATGCCCCGGCCCTGGACAGTGCGGGACTTACCCTTGCCACAGTCCAGAACGACGCACCCTTTAATTATGCGGACGGGCGTCCGGTAAGCAACTGGTATTCCACCGGATACCGGGGGCTCAACTCCCTTCGGGAAGGTATCCGCCAGTCCATGAACATTATTGCGGTCAAGACCCTGACGCAGATCACTCCCCAGCTGGGATTTGATTATCTCAAAAATTTCGGCTTCACCACCCTGGTGGACCGGGAGGAGATTACCATAAACGGCAAGACTGAGATTTTTTCCGATATCCAGCAGTCTCTGGCTCTTGGCGGCGTAACCTACGGTGTCACTAACGAGGAGCTGAACGCCTCCTATGCCACCATTGCCAACGGCGGTACCTATATCAAGCCAAAGCTCTATACCAAGGTATTAGACCATGACGGCAATGTAATTCTCGACAACACTCTGCCCCAGTCAAGGCAGGTAATCCGCGACACCACCGCATGGCTCCTTACAGATGCCATGGTGGATGTTGTGACAACCGGTACCGGTGCCTCCGTGAACTTTGGAAACATGGCTATGGCAGGTAAGACGGGAACCACCTCGGACTACAACGACGTGTGGTTTTCCGGCTATACCCCCTATTACACGGCTTCCGTGTGGACGGGCTACGACAACAACACCAAGCTCCGTCAGGGCGAGGAGAGGAATCTGGCAAAGAAGCTGTGGCGGGCCGCCATGTCAAAGATCCATGAGGAGCTGCCAAGCCAGTCCTTCCAGATGCCTGCCAGCGGAATCGTGACTGCCACGGTCTGCTCCCAGTCCGGCAAGCTTCCGATTCCGGGTCTGTGCGACGGCACCATACGGTCGGAATACTTTGCCGAGGGAACGGTTCCCACCGACAGCTGCAACGTGCATTACCAGGGCTATGTATGTCCTTACAGCAACCTTCCCGCCAATGATCCGTGTCCCTTCAAGGTTCAGGGCGTTCTGTCCCTGACACCTCCCGAGGATGCCTCCCTGCAGCAGGGCTCCGGAACGGTTCCCGCCGAACCCATCACCCAGGAGGTTACCAACCCGGACGGCACGGTATCCACCATAACCATACCGCAGGCAAACACTAACACCTGTATTCATACCTTTGAATATATGGCTCAGCCGGGTATTGAGGGCATCATTGAACAGCAGAGAAACGAAATGACAGCCGCTCAGCAGGCAGCGATCCAGGCGGCTCAGGAGCAGGAGGCGGCAGCAGCCGCTGCCGCTGCCGCCGCTGCGCAGCAGGATCCCGGTGCGGCTCCTCCTCCGGAAGCGCCGCCTGAGC
>CAJUIO010000015.1:0-4485 GCA_910586025.1 uncultured Lachnospiraceae bacterium | reverse complement strand
GCCGCTGCGCAGCAGGATCCCGGTGCGGCTCCTCCTCCGGAAGCGCCGCCTGAGCAGCCTGCCGGCTGACAGGGTCAAACACTGGATTAAAAAAGGACAGATTCGGTTTCACATCCGAACCTGCCCTTTTTCTTATGCCTCTTTTTATACCTTAATCAGCTTCTTCTGGCTCCACTTGCCCGACAGATAGCGGATAAAGGAGATCACGAAATTAGTGCTCCATCCCATGGGAACCGCAAACCACACGGCCTCCACTCCGATAATACCCGCAAAGCCAAAGGCAAAGGACACCCGAATTCCCAGATTGATCAGATTTGCCAGCGTGAAGACCACCACATCCCCCGCTCCCCGGAGCACGCCGTCCGTGACGGCCTTCATTCCTATGCAGATGAAGAAAAAGGCGATAAAGGTCAGATAATCATTTCCCGTGGCGAAGGCCGCCGCATCGCTCCCCTCCTCCAGAAACGCATTGATAATGGGGCCGTGGAACACGGTGAGGACCAGGCAGATCAGCACCGCAAAGGCCGCCACCATTTTCACTCCAGCCAGATAGCCCTTTCTCACTCTCTCCGGCGCTCCCGCTCCGAGATTCTGGGCCGTAAAGGTGGAAACCGCATTTCCCGTGGCTATCATAGGAACGATACAGATAGATTCTATCCGCATTCCCGCCGTGTAGCCCGCAAGCACCGAAGAACCAAAGCCGTTTACCACGGACTGGACCAGAAGCATTCCGATAGATACGATGGACTGCTGCACCATGGAGGGAATCGCAACCTTTATCATATTACCCAGCATGGAGAAATCATACAGCTTTCTTTTTCCCGTATCCGCATCCGTCTCCTCCGCAAAGGTTTTGATGAGGCGCAGCAGCAGACAGAAGGAAATCACGGCGGAAAGCCCCTGGGCAATCACCGTCGCAATGGCCACGCCCGCCACTCCCAGATGAAAAACCCTAACCATCACAAGATCCATCACGATATTCAGAAGCGAGGAAAAGATCAGCAGGTACAGGGGTGTCCTGGAATTTCCAAGGGCATTGAATATGGAAGATAATATATTGTACATAAACAAAAAGGGAAGTCCCAGAAAATATATTTTCAGGTAAAGCACGGCATCGGAGAGGATATTCTCCGGAGTGTTCAGTCCGGTCAGAATCATCCTGTTTCCCACAAGCCCGATCACGGCAAGAACCAGGCTCAGCACGAGAAAGCTGATGAGAGCCGTGGAGACCGATGTCTTCATTTTCCTGTAGATTCCCGCTCCCAGATACTGGGAGGTGATCACGCTGGCCCCGATTCCGCCGCCGATCGCGATCATGATAAAAACCGTGGTCAGTGAATAGGATGCCCCCACGGCCGCAAGGGCATCCTCTCCCACAAACTGCCCTACGATAATGGAGTCCACGGTAGTATAAAACTGCTGGAACAAATTTCCCAGTATCATGGGAAGGGCAAAGAAAAACAGCGATTTGCCCGGCTGGTCTGTAATCATATTGTATTTCTTCATTCTGTGTGCACCTCTGTGTTTTCTGATTTCTGTCTGATATAAAGAATATCTCCCTCATTATAACAGCCCTCCGTCTCCTTTGCCACTCTTTCCCTTAATCTTTTCTTTATGCACTTCGGGAAACTGATTTATATATTATGAATATTTTTTTAAGATTCTATTAATGTGATTGTAAATACAAATTTTGGATGATACTATAAGCATAGATTGATAGCGGATGTTTGTGAAGACAGATTTCACAAACAGGGAAGGCTCCGTCAGGGAGCTTATCTCACAGTAAACGCTGCTTTCGCAGACCGAAAGGTAAGGCTTTTAAGGCAAAGACCTACTTACAGATTTTATTCTGTACGTACAATCTGCTGTGAAAAGAATGCGAAAAGCTGCCGGATAGAGAATCCATTGTTTGCCTTGCTCATTTTATGTGCCTTGGCGGCTTCTTTTTGGTACTCTCCATCCCGGCGCTTTTTGTCTTTTACCCTCCGTTTTCAATCTGGAATTTATCACATTCACAAGATTAGCCGGAGGTATGCTTTGTTTATCTCACTTTATTTTCCAGTTATTTTAGCCGTCATAACCCTGATTTACTTCACAGTCCCGAAGGGCTGCCGCCCTGCGGTGCTCCTTGCGTTCAGTTATCTGCTCTGTGCCGGGCTCGGCCTTCGCTGTCTCGTCATACTGCTTGCGCTGTCATCGTTTACCTTTTTTGCGGCCATCGCCACGGAAAGGAGCCGGCGGAATTATCATCCTCGCCTGAGCAGGCTCATTTTTTCCGCAGCCGTCTCCTTCTGCATCCTTTTGATGGCAGGCTATAAATACATTCCCTATTTTCTCCGGATTTTGGGAATGGCAAACGCTCTGCCCCAGGATATCGCTGCGCATCTTGCCGTTCCCATAGGTCTGTCCTTTTACCTTTTTCAGTCCGTCAGCTACCTGACAGACGTTTATCAGGGAAAATGTCATGCGGAAAAGGACTTCGTCCTCTTTGGCGTGTATATGGCTTATTTTCCGAAGTTTGTCAGCGGCCCAATCGAACGTTTTCCCGAATTTTCGGCCCGGCTCCGGAAAACAGGAGAGATTAAGTTCTGGGACAGAGGCCGCCTGTCCAGCGCCTTCACTTACATGCTGTACGGATATTTTATGAAGCTTGTGATTGCGGACCGCCTCTCCCCCATAGTAACCGCACTTTTCGAGGCACCGGAAAGCTATGACAGTTTGCTTCTCGCCGCCGGAGCATTTTCCTACACCATTCAGATTTACTGTGATTTTGCCGGATATTCCTTTATTGCCATCGGCTGCTCCAAGCTGCTGGGAATTTCCTTAACCGCCAACTTCGTGACCCCTTATTTCGCCGAAAGCATTACAGACTTCTGGCGCAGGTGGCATGTATCCCTGAGCGGATGGCTCCGGGATTATCTCTACATTCCTCTTGGCGGAAACCGGAAGGGACTATTTGTAAAATGCGCAAACACCATGATCGTTTTCCTGGTCTGCGGCATGTGGCACGGTGCTGGTTTAAATTTTCTTGCATGGGGCTTTCTCCACGGGGCCTACTCCATTGCCGATGCGCTTCTTCGCCAAAAGGGTAAAAGACTTCCTCTCCCCCGGCTGGCCACCTTCCTGCAGGTATCTTTTGCCTGGATCTTTTTCCGTGCCAGCGGTCTTGGATCCGCACTCAGATATATCCGGTGCCTGTTTACCTCCGGGATCCGTCCCGGGCTCGCACCCGGCATTTTTGAACAGCTGAATCTGAGCGGCGTTGAAATCGCCGTGATCCTGGCCGCATTTTTCCTGGTGTTTCTCATGGATTTTCAGGGCTATCAACGCAGCATGCTTTTTCCCGACCTTGTGCAGGAGAAAAAGAATTCCGTACGTTACCTGATCTTCTATACCCTGATCATCCTGCTGTTTATTTTCGGAATCTACGGTCCCGGCTACCACACGGAGCAGTTTATCTATATGCAGTTTTAAGAGATGAAGGAGAATCATATGATGAAAAAGAATATTGTACGCCTCTTATTTGTTTTGATCCTTCTGGCGAGCTTTTATCTCATATCAACCGTGCTTAGTGTAAAGTCCTCGCACGGAATCGATCAGAAGGAGGGAATGTACTGGCAGCCTCACAATTCCATTGATGCGGTCATGATGGGAACCAGCCATATCCACTGCGACGTAAATACCGGGCTTCTGTGGGAGGAATACGGAATCGCCTCCTACGATTACAGCGGTGCGGAGCAGCCCCTTTGGATGACGTATTTCTATCTGAAGGAGCTGTATAAATATCAGAACCCGGAGGTGATTATCCTGGATCTCTACGCTCCGGCGCGTTTCAAGGAGGATTATCAGTATACCTGGATTTCCGAAAATATTTACGGTATGCGTTTTTCGCTGAACAAGCTGGAAATGCTCTCCGTCAGCGTGGAGGCCTCCCGGCTGTTTGACTATTTCCCCTCCTTTATGGTATATCACAGCCGGTATGACGATCTGAAGGCAGAGGATTTCGACAATTTCTTCTGGAACAGCGGGCAGATGGAGGTCTTTAAGGGCTACACGCCTTACCTGGAGCAAAAGCCCCAGCATCGCCCCCAGGTCACGGAAAAGCGCTCTGACGGTCTCACTGCCAAATCGCTGAAATACCTGTTAAAAATTATCGATTACACGAAGAAGCGCGACACGAAGCTGATTCTCATGGTAGCTCCCTATATTGTCACGGATGAGGACATGCGCACCTACAATCAGATTGCCGAAATCGCAGCCGAGCATCATATTACCTTCATCAACTTCAACGATTACTATAACGAGATGGAGCTCGACTTCCAGAAGGATTTCAATGACGAGTCCCACCTGAATTATCAGGGAAGCTGTAAATTTTCCAGGCTTCTGGGAAAAATTTTGTCCGAAGATCTGATGCTGCCAGACCGGACGGGACAGGAAGGATACGAATCCTGGGAGGAAGGCGCTAAGCTGATCCGGGAGTATGTG
>CAJUIO010000014.1 GCA_910586025.1 uncultured Lachnospiraceae bacterium | reverse complement strand
TTTCATATTTCTATCATATCATACTTTGATGGTTTCGTAAAAATTGATTTCCGTGAGATTTTCCTAATATGGGTTGACAGGAAAAATAAATGTTTGTATAGTAAAAGGCAGGTGAACCAAAACACCTGTCTTTTCTAATAACTTATCATAGAAGATCTTAATTTACAGAAATTATTTCACACACTCGTTGATTTAGCAAAAAAGTCCACGTTTAACTTGTACTTTTTCTTGACATAGTACCAATATCTCCACCCCCTTGTAACTGCACAACTGCTTTAATATATCTCTCAGATCTGTTTTATATTGATTATAGACAATCTTTCGTCTATACTTTGGGGTGAAGATGATGTGGTATTTACACATCCACTTCGTGTGTGCGAGCGAATTCGTTTGCTTTGCCATAAAATCACCTTTCCTTTCTTTGATAGTGGCCTGAACACCCCTATTATAATGGAAAGGTGATTTTTTGTATAACATTCGTCGCGCACCCGCATAGCGGGTGGTTTAACGTTGAGCGCATTTCCGTTTCTCTGCCCCGAAACTCCAATGCACTCAACAGGGTCTATCCGACCCATAATGACAGGGAGAACCGTATGGGTTCTCCCTCTTTTGCTTTCCGTTTGTCGGATCAGGGAAAGTGGGAAGATTCAGGCGGTAAATAGTTATGAAAAAACATAACAGGACATAAAATCCAATAAGTCTATGCCATAAGGAAAGGAGCAAAAGAACATGTCAAAAGAGGATTTAAACCTGATTGAACAGATTTCACGCATTTTGGTTCGTGAAAATCAGATATCTTCCGAGGAACAGCTCCGGGTACTGGATCTGATCCAGAAAGAACGGCAAAGCAGATGATAACCTATACCCTGACCAGAGATCTGCCGGAATATATTTGAGGTAAACCCATTGGCAGACAGCGGGAATAAACAATACGATTTTAGGAATACATATCTGCAATATTCAAAGGAAGGAGGTGAACCCATGGAGAATCTGCGTGCAGTTATCTATAACCGCTGCAGCACGGAGGAAGAATCCCAGAAGGATGCGCTCATAAAGCAGGTTCAGGAATCCAAACGCTGCGTCTGCGAACAGGGCTGGCGGCTTGTTGATATCTATGTGGAAGCAAAGAGCGGAACAACCGTAAAGGGACGTGCGGAATACAACAGACTTTATCAGGATCTTGAGAGTGATAAATTCGATATTATAGTGATCAAGAGCCAGGACAGACTGATGCGCAACACAAAAGACTGGTATTTATTCCTGGACCGGATGCAGAGAAACCGAAAGCGTCTCTACATGTATTTGGATCATAAGTTCTACACGCCGGATGATGCTCTGATTACCGGAATCAAGGCCATCCTTGCGGAGGAATACAGTCGGGAGCTGAGCAAAAAGATCAATAATGCCCACAGAAACAGGCAGAAGGAAGGGAAAAGCTTTGTATTTACCAATCAGATGTACGGCTTTAAGAAAATGCCGGATAAAAGCATAGCCGTAGACCAGAAGGAAGCGGAAATGATCCGGATGATTTTTAATCTTTCGGCAAACGGGTATGGAACGCACTGCAGCGCAGAGATTTTATATCAACACGGATACCGCAACCGGAAAGGGAAGAGGCTGAGCCCTTCCCTTATCCGCAATATCATCCGCAATCCAATTTATAAGGGGACGGTTGTTCAGAACAGGATGCACTATGATTTTGAGAGCAAGCAGGTCTGCAAAAATCCGCCTTCGGAATGGCTGTTCCATGAAAATGCAGTGCCTTCGATCATTGACGAGGATCTTTTCGAGAGAGCGAACAGAGGGCTGGATGAGAGGAAGCAGGAAGGAAACCTGGGCGGTACTTATATAAAAGGAAGCAGCCCGGGAAAGTATGACTTATCGGGCAGGCTGCTGTGCGGAATGTGCGGAAGTCCTTTTTATCGTACCGTCAGACAGAACAAAACCGGAAAAGTGACGGAATGGAAATGCAGCAATTACCTTCAGAATGGAAGGAAGGAGCCGCAACTGCGAAGAGATCGGATCCGTAAGGTGGAAAAACAGCGGTCAGATAAAGAGACAGGGTGCGACAATGTACACCTGGATGAAAAGAAACTGTATACAATGCTGGAGAAGGTCTGCCATCAGAAATATCAAAAGATGGAGGTAAAAAAGGATGTTCTGCTGAAGGAAACGCTGGCGATTCTGCGGAAAGCTTTAAATGACGACAATATTCTATTGAAAAAGGAAGGCCTGGAAGCGGCGCTTGATAAGATCGTACGGCAGAAAGATACGCTGCTGGAAAAACTGCTTGAGGGAATTATCACAGATGTGGACTTCAAGATGAAAAATGAGGAGCTGGAGAGCCGAAAGGAGGAGACGAAAGAAAAGCTGAAGCTTCTGGAAGACGACATTCTCCGGAACACGAGATTGGAAAACAGAATAGAAGCCATTCGGGAAAAACTGGAGGGAGGAGTGATCGAGCAGGCGCAGATGGCGGATATGATCGGAAATATTTCCAAAATTGAAGTCTTTCCCACCTGTCTGGACGTTTATTTCGATTCCTGGGCACTGATGGGACTTTCTTCAGAAAATGTTTCTTCCACAGTCAGGAGCAAGACCGATAAGCTTACGCTGGTTCGTATGGAGCAGACATGCAGCACATCCCACCAGCCAATGATCGAAGAGGAAAAAAAGATGATTTTAGATCTTATGAAAAAGAAACCCAAAATCACGGCAAAAGAGATTGCCGGCAAAATGGGTGTAAATCTTTCCCTGATACATAGAAGGATCCGTGAACTGAAAAGAGAAGGAAAGATCAGGTACAGTTCCCCCAATGGCCGGGGAGTGTGGCAGATCTTATCCCCTTTCCCGGATAAGCCTTGCTAATAGTCTCTGTTATAAGGTATACTTAAGACAGAAAGCTGTTCTTGTGCGCTGTCAGATCGGGACAGCGCACATAACTTGAAGCAATCCTGACCGGGTGAGAGAAGGGGACTTTCAGAAAATTGTCTTTGAAAGGGGAATAAAGGACTGTATACTTATAAAAATGACAGAAAAGTTTTGTGAGATATCAGAGAGAAAAAGACGGTTCGAAGAAAGAATGTGAGAATGATGAAGAAAACACAGGGATTAAAACCCGATACAGTATTAAAGAACTATTGGAGAAACAATGAGCAGTTTGCAGACCTTTTCAATGCAGTTCTTTTTGAAGGAAAACAAGTTATAAGGCCTGAAGAATTGCAGGATCTTGATACAGAAGAATCTTCTGTATTGGAGCATAAAGAATATACTGAAAGTATTCAGGCATCCAGGGATAATATAAAAATAAGTAAAAAATCCACAGAACATGGAGTGGATCTTCAGGGAATGCTGAATGTTTCACAGGAAATGAAGAATTATGTAAATGATTATAAAATGCTGTTGGTGGAGGCAAGAAAAAATAATCTGATATTGCGAAATGGAAATAATGTGGATTTGTTTAATCTGCTGGAAATTATTTTGGATCGGAGTATTCCAAGGAATGAAGCAAAGGAAAAAGCCATACAATACAGCGAGGAACATAAGACAGACAGATCCGTGATCATGACAGTAGCAGGTGCAACGAACAGTACGATCAATTATGATGCTTATGCGAAAGGAGACGGTAAGATGTGTACTTTATTTGAAGAAATTGCCAGGGAAAATGAAATCAAAGGAATAGAGAAAGGAAAAGCGGAAGGGATTATTGAAATCGGTTTGGAAATGGGGCTTTCCGAGAAAGATATTTTGGAAAGGCTGCAAAATAAACTGAATATATCTTTGCAGGCTGCACAGAATTATATGGAAAGATTTGGGAAGCAAACCATATAGACAGACGGGAAGGATAGCTTATGGCGAGGACTGTGGCGATCGGACAGCAGGATTTTGAGACGATCAGGGAAAGAGGATATTTTTATATTGATAAAACCAGATTTATACGGGAGTGGTGGGAGAGCGGAGATAGTGTAACGCTGATTACCAGGCCGAGAAGATTCGGAAAAACGTTGACCATGAGCATGCTGGAAAAGTTCTTTTCGGTAAACTATGCAGGTAGGGCAGATTTATTTGAAGGGCTTGAAATATGGGAAGACAGATCTTCCGGTGAAGATCATAAATATAGAAAGCTTCAGGGAACCTATCCGGTTATCTTTCTGAGTTTTGCTGATGTCAAAGAAACCAACTTTCAGGATGCAAGGAAGATGATATGTTATATTATTGAGCAGCTCTACAGCCAGAATGACTTTTTGCTGGAAGGGAATCTGCTCAATGAGAAGGAAAAAAGATTTTTCAGGAATGTCACGGCAGATATGGAGAATTATATTCTTTCCGCATCATTAAAAACCTTGTCAAATTATCTGTACCGTTACTATGGAAAAAAAGTAATCATTATTTTGGACGAGTATGATACGCCGATGCAGGAGGCGTATATAGAAGGATATTGGAAGGCGCTTGCGGATTTAACCAGAGGTTTATTTAATGCCGCCTTCAAGACGAATCAATATCTGGAACGTGCCGTTATGACGGGCATCACAAGGGTCAGTAAGGAATCTGTGTTTTCAGACTTGAATAACCTTAAAGTAGTAACAACGACATCTGAAGATTATTCGGATTGTTTCGGCTTTACGGAAGAAGAGGTTTTTACCGCATTAAATGAGTTTTGTCTTTCTGGAAAGGAGCAAATCGTAAAGGACTGGTATGATGGATTTACATTTGGAAAAAGAAAAGATATTTACAATCCATGGTCTGTTATCAATTTTCTGGATGAAAGGAAAGCGGGATTATACTGGGTGAATACCAGCTCCAATCATCTCGTGGAGAAGCTTCTTCGGGAAAGTAATCCTGACATTAAACAGTCTTTTGAACTGTTGCTATGCGGAAAAATGCTCAATTTGGAGATTGATGAACAGATTGTATACGATCAGCTTACAGTAAAAAGGAATGCAATCTGGAGCCTTTTGCTTGCCAGCGGATACCTGAGAGTTGTGGGGGAAACATTTGTGGAGGAAACAGGGCGAACCTATTACGGCCTTACTCTGACAAATAAGGAAGTAAGAATCATGTTCGAAAATATGATTCAGGGCTGGTTTTCTGAAAATAACAGTTATAACGACTTTGTTAAAGCGTTACTTTTGGATGATGTAAAAGCGATGAATCTCTATATGAACAGAGTGGCTTTGGAAACGTTCAGCTATTTTGATACGGGAAAGCAGCCTTCTTTAGAGGAGCCTGAGAGGTTTTACCATGGATTTGTCCTCGGCCTGATGGTAGAGCTGGCAGACAGATATACACTTACATCAAATCGTGAGAGTGGCTTTGGAAGATATGATGTAATGCTGGAGCCAAAGAGACCGGAGGATAATGCCTATATATTTGAATTCAAGGTACAGGATACGGAAGAAAAGGAGCTGTCCGATACGGTTTGGGATGCATTGCGGCAGATTGACAGGAAGAATTATGAAGTGGCTCTTGTAGCAAAAGGGATTGCCAGAGAGCATATACGGAAATATGGATTTGCTTTTTGCGGTAAGAGAGTGCAAATCGGCGGGCCGGGTAAAGTCACCATACAGGAAGAGTGAACGGACAGAAGGAAGAATAACCGGAGGAATAAAGAACCCGAATATCTATTTCTGTCATTCCCGCCCACATTCTGAATACCTGCGAGCCATATATAATAAGATATCCGAGTCCCCTTCTTGCGGCAAGAAACTCACCGATAATAACGCCCACCAGGGCAAGGCCGATATTTACCTTCATATTGCTCAGGATAGCCGGTACGGAAGCCGGAAGCACCACCTTTTTCAGAGCGGCAAAGCGATTTCCCCCCAGAGTATAGATTAGTTTCAGCTTTTCCTCGGGGGTGGACTTAAAGCTGGTATACAGGCTGATTATGGAGCCGAACAGGGCGACGGAGATCCCGGCTACAATAATGGTGTCGATCCCGGTTCCCAGCCAGACAATAAAAAGCGGTGCAAGAGCGGACTTGGGAAGGCTGTTCAGAACCACCAGGTAGGGCTCAAAGATCTCGGACAGCGTCCGGGAGTACCACAGGATGGTTGCCGAAAACAGGCTGATCAGGGTGATAAGCAGAAAGCTCGCAAGGGTTTCCATTACCGTGATTCCCGTGTTTGTAACAAAGGAACCATCCTTCAGCATTTCAAGAAAATAGGAGGCCACGAGAGAAGGACTGCTGAAGAAAAAGGTATCGATCAGGGAAAGGCGGGCGGCGAGCTCCCAGACCATCAGGAAAAGAAACAGGACAAGAAATCTCATCAGCGTGATAAAGTGATGATGCCTTCTGTGCTTTTTAATATAAAGCCTCTGAGCGGAGGATATTTTCTCAGGTACAGGATTTGGGTTCGTATTCATCTGATATCTCCTTCCAAAGTAAAGAAAAATAGTCTTTAAATTCCGGTGCGTTCCTTGCGGCCAGGGGTGAATTGTCCGTAAGGCTCAGCGAAATATCAATCTGCCTTTTTACAGTTGCGGGACGCTTTGACAATACAATGATTCTGTCTGCCAGGGAGATGGCTTCCGACAGATCATGGGTGATGAGAAGCGCGGTAATCCCCGCGCTTTTAATGATCCGGCCGATATCGCCTGAAACCATAAGCCGGCTCTGATAATCCAGGGCGCTGAACGGCTCATCTAAAAGAAGAAGCTCCGGTTCCATGACCATAGTCCGGATCAGAGCGGCTCTCTGGCGCATACCTCCGGAAAGCTCCCAGGGCTTTTTGTCCTTAAACCTGTAAAGGCCGTAATCCTTAAGGAGCTGCAGGGCAAGCTCCTCCTTTGCCCTGGTAAGTGTTCCGTTGATCTCGGGGCCGAGCAGGATATTTTTCAATATGGTACGCCATTCAAAGAGATGATCCTGCTGGAGCATATATCCAATCTGTGTCCTTGAGTGCTCCGGCATAAGAATTTCACCGGACTGAGGCTTGCTCAGGCCGCAGATCAGAGACAGGAGAGTGGATTTGCCAATGGCGCAGTTGCGGAAACTTTTGAAAGCCAGATGATTCTTATTTTGCGTATTTTTAAGGGGATGGAACTATTTGACGATTTGGATATGGATAAAATTGCTGACCGTTTGAAATTCGCACTTTTAGCGAGAGGAATTTCCTGTCAGAGAGCGGCAAGGGAAATGGGGGTGAGCAGGGATTTGATATTTGATTACACAAATCCAAAATATTCGGAAGATTCCATGCAGCCCCAAATGCTGGTTCGGTTTGCAGATTATTTAGGTGAAGAAAAGTATTATTTCTGTAACGAATACCATAAGTTCCTTGATGCTGTAGATGGGGGAAGTTTTTTGCTGGAGATCAGAAAGAAATATAATGTGACCCAGAGGCAGTTTGCAGACTATTTAGGGATTCCCCTTGCAAGCTTTAAAAAGTATGAGAATGGTAAAGGTAAGTTACCTAAGAAGGTATTTGACCAATTGAAAGGTGAGATAGAACCTCTGTTGCCATGAGGGAGAATAAGTTATATAGTATAATTCAGAAAGTTTACAAGGAAGCAGAAGAAAAGTCTGAGGGCGTTTCTGGATTACGTGGCGGGAAAGAGGCCGGAGGACGACTTTGTAAACAGGCTGGAAGAAGCAGTGGAGGAAGCGAGAAAGAACCGGGAATGGAGGCATGAGTATATGACATTATTAATGCGGGACCAGGAAAATATTGAAAAGGGAATTCAAAAGGGAAAAGTAGAAGGCAGGGCAGAGGAGATCATAGAAACGGGATATGAATATGACCTGTCCGAGGAGGCCATTCTGGAGAGACTGCAGAAAAAGCTGGATGTGTCCCTGCAGACAGCCATGGAATACCTTCAGAGGTTTGGGAAGCAGACGGTATAAGGAAGCAGGAGAAAAGTGATTTAATAAAGAACAGACAAAGGTGTAATATTCTGGAAACACAGAGCATTGCACCTTTTTGCGTTGTGTCCCGTAAACAGATTTATTTCAGGATGTTTAGCAAAATCGTTACGGACTAATAGAAATCGCAAATTGTAAAAAGTTTGACTGGCAGAGCCCGTCCGCCCTTCCGGATGACTTTCAGCAGGTACACAAATCCTGAAAAAAGAAATAATTTAATGATCAGGAGTACCCCGGATGACAGAGAAGCCGTCCGGGATACTCTTTTTTCATGAGCTGATCTGCGAAGCCTGTCAGCAGGGCGTTTTCCGAATGTACTTGCAAGAGTGTGTCAAAGACGCTTCCACGTAAAATGTGAAATAAACCGCTGCCTGGTCAGCGGTTTATTTTTGGAAAAGGAGAACCCGTGAGGATTCCGCTCTGTGTCCGGATATATTCCGCAAGGGATTCCCTCGGAATTTTCCACACCCGTCCGATCCGGAAGCCTTTCAGGGAACCGTTCCCCAATAACTCATATACCCGGTTTTTGCCGACGCAGAGAGCTTCCGCTGCGTCAAAAACGCTTAAAATATCCTGATACTGGTCAAACATGACAGCTGCCTCCATTCTTTTTATTTTATTGTTAACTGCCTGCTAACTTAAATGTAAAAACGCAGTGCCTGTTGAAGCACAAAAAAGGAACGGAAAGCGAGGACGGACAAATGAAAGTTAAGGTAAGCATTGACAGGGAATCATTCACGGAAAAACCCTCCGGATTTCAAATTGGAATGATCAAAAAAAGAATTGGTGGGTGCTGGCGTGAGATCAGTCTGGAGGAATTGGCGGATCTGAACGGAAACAGGGGCCATACAATAGCCCCGGCCTGTTTTGAGGGCGGTGTGAAAACGAAAGACTGTACGGCCATGCAGCTGTTTGCACTGGATTTTGACGGAGAATATACTTTTGCGGAGTTTAAAGGAAAATGTGATGAATTGGGGCTGCGCATAGCCTACGCCTACCATACCTTCAGCTCCAAAGAAGAAAAAGAAAAGTTCCGGACGGTTTTCGTATGGGAGGAGCTGGTAACGGACCGGTTTATCATGAAAGCCATACTGATAATCCTGCACAGTATCTTTCCGGAACGTGACAGAAGCTGTATAAACCTGGACCGCATGTACTTCGGGGGAAAAGGACTGATCCATTTTGACAAATCCGCACGTTTGTCTTTGGTACAGCTCCACATCCCGTTCATGAAGTCCCTTGACAGGGGAAAGCATTTTTCAGATCTGATGAAGGATTTTGCTAAAAAATCCGGGATACCAATTATAAACGGCCACCTTGCAATGGGGAGGCTGGAAGACAGGGACATGATTATCGGGGAAAACGTGGATCCTGCCGTTATACATATAACAGGCAAAACCACGAATTCCCCGTTTTTTATCGTGGAGAAGACGGACGGGTGGGTGTACCAAAGACAAACGTGCAAAAAGGAGAAAATGAGAAATATAGAAATAAAAAAAGGGGAGAGCCCGTGCCGTCTTTACAACGATTTTGAAGCGGGAAAGCGGCTGGAACATGACACAAGATTCGGCATCTTTACAAATATGATCCACATAATAAGGGGCCGGACACGTTTCATGGAACTGACCAGGGAATTTTACGGGGAGGAAACCTTCGGGGAATGGATGAGCCGCCAGAAATATTATAAAGGATTTCACTCGAAAAGGTGTTCCCCGGAGTTCTGCCCGTACCATGCCCTGTGTGAAAACAGCGGCACGATCGTGGAGACCATGGCGAGGGACAGGAAGGTGTACTGCGATCCGGAAGAGTATGTCCCCATCAGGGAAGCGGAGGAATGTCTCATACGGAATCTGGAAAGCGCCTTCCGGAGCCCGGAAAAAGGCATGCACCTGATCCGGGCGCAGACCGGGATCGGGAAAACCTCCATGTATGTCCGGCTTATAGCCGAAAACCGGGAGACCAGGTTTTTAATAGCGCTTCCGACAAACAGCCTGAAAGAGGAGGTGGGAAGAACTCTCGTAAGCGTGGGAATAGCGGAGAAAGACATTTTCATGACGGCCAGCGTGCACGGGAACCCCTTTATTCCTCCGGAAATACAGTCCCGGATTGTACAGATGCATGAGAGAGGAATCCACAACATGACAGGAAAAATCATAAATGATTATTACAACAAACTGAAGGAGGAACCCTGCAAAAAATATGCGGCGGAGGAGGAATGCAGAAAAATCCTGGCAGGAATCAGGGGGATCGGCGGGGAGCGCATCGTGGTGACCACCCATGCATACCTGGCACAGCTCCGGGGGAGTTTCCTGAAAGATTTCACCGTCATTATAGACGAGGATTTCCTGCAGCTGCAGATTTTCAATCGGATGCACAGGGTCCGTGTGAAATGCCTGGAAGAGCTGGCGGAAGAAGGGGCGGGGGAATATGCCGGTCTTGTCTCGGGAATTCTCCGCTCGGAGGCGGGGAAGTATGAAAAGACAGGCGCAAACGGATGCCTGGAGCCCATTGACGGTGAAAGGCTGCAGGAACTGGAATCCTTCGGGCCGGAGGATGACATTAACGACCTGGCACTGGCCGGGGCGTATGTAAGGAAGACGGACCCGGACACGAAAGAAGAGGTTATCCATTATTTCTGCCCGCTTGTCCTGCCAGATCTGAAATACATTGTCCTTTCAGCGACCCTTAATTATGAGATATACAAGAGCTATTTTGCCGGGAGGGCGGAAATATTTACCTATCCCGAAAGGAAAGCGTCCTATAGGGGAAGGCTCTGCCAGTATACCTACCATTCCCTGGGCAGAAACGGTCTGACAGATAAGGAACAGGTCTTTGACCTTGCAAGGGAGATGGCGGGGGATCCGAAGATAAATATCATAACCTTCAAAATGTTCGAGGAGAAATTTGCAAAAGAGGGAAAAGGAAGGCTGAACCCGGCGGGCATCCATTTTGGAAACAGCACCGGAATCAATCTCCTGGCCGGAAAAGATCTGGCCGTCATAGGGACGCCCTACAAGGTGGAGGAATACTACAAGCTCATTGCCCGTTATCTGGGCGGGGATGTGAACCGGGAAGGGGATAAAAGGATGTCGCTGCGCCGGGTGAAATATAAAGGGCGCAGCTTTCTGATCACCGCATATAAAAACCCTGTTCTGCAGGAGGTGCAGCTGTATTCGATTGAAAGCGAACTGGAACAGTGCATAGGAAGGGCGAGGCTGCTGAGAAACGACTGTTCCGTATTTGTATTTTCCTGTTTCCCTTGTGAACAGGCTGAAATACACATCACAAACTACCTGCTGGAAGAGGAAGCAGGGGCAGGAGGGCGGCCATAAAAATAAAGTACCATCCTAATGAATTTATTGAGATATATGGATTATTTTTTTAAAGACCGGGGATGTCATCGGAGACGGTGATGGGAGCGGGCGTTTCCGGAGGCGGGCCGTATTGGTTCCGAGGCGGGAGCGTCTGCGCTCGGCGGCAGTTTCGTGCGGTTTCAGACAGGAAAAGGGAAACAGTTTTCATGCGGTGCATTCAGAGGTGACTGATCTGGCTGTGTCGTGTGGAAGCTGCGTACCTGCGGCGGACATCCGCCTTCCCGCAAAGACTGCCGGATTGCCGGGGGATTCCTAAACTGGCGGGGCCGATAAGGCCTGCTGGCGGAGGGAAGCGGATTGGAAGATAAATTTTTTCCTTGCGTTCTTAATGATATAAATATATAATTTATGGAAGAGATTTACAAATTTATCGAAAAAGGGCAAAGTCTTTTGATAAATTTAGACAAAAAGATTATATGTTGTCTTTGGGAAAAATGGAGCTTGTTGATCTATAAGATAGCGCAAAAGAAGCTAATGTCAGTTTTTATTACGGTTGGAGGAATCACTGATATGGGTCATGATATCTTCCACGTCGCAGTCTAAAATATCACAGAGCATATCAATTGTGTGAGTGCTCACATAAGAATTGCTTCTTAATCTTGATAACTGTCCGGTGCTGACATGATACTTTTTTATGAGGGAATACTGGGTAATCCCTTTTTCTTTCATCGTTTTCCATAATTTTTCGTATGAGATCAATACTGTTTCTCCATAGTGTCGTTTTACTTGATATTTTATAGTTATTACCCTATAATGGATATTGGCCATAATCGGGTAATAAATGCGATTTAAGACTGAGAAATTTGTAGACGAATGATTCAGAGAGACAAAATATGTCATTGTCGCTTGATAAAATGTAAATAACGTTTCGGGAAGGTGATGCAGATGACAAGTAAAGAAATAACGTCTTTGCGGGAACATGTGGATGACCGGTTGGACGCAATAGAAAAATTAATACGTTTGTCTTTGTTGTCCTCAGTAATGAATCAAATGGACGAAGTAATAAATCAAAGTGAAAAGGAGGAGGTTCAAAGAACGGAGCACTTGAAGGATGTACTGTATGAATATTATTTTGAGGTGGGTAAGGAGGAACGGCACGGAGATAAAACGCTAATTTATTTAAAATGCCTGAGGCAGATAAACATTCCTACAGTACGTTGGATATATACACTGATTCGGAACATAGGTCAGGATCTGATACCCATATTCCTGTTTGAGAAAGTTAATTGGAATCAAAGGAAAAAGATGTTGGAGGATCGTATATCGTTTTGTGTTCTGAATAAGGAAATATATATTATCGGATAGGAGAGGAAAAGATGGAATCGGAAATGAATAGTGTGATTGTGCAGTCACACGAGATATTGAATCTTTTTGAAAATCTTCAGATTGCTGATTCAAAAATGCAGGTAAAGGCAATAGATGAGACAGGTTTTCCGCCAAATGGCGAACTGAAAAGTAACGAGGTGTGCTTTTACAGAGTAAGCCAGCTGGCGTTTGATGAAGATTATCCACACAGAGAGGCGTTTGAAAATGTTCTGTCATCCATGGATAACAGGTCATTTAACTTTGTTTATGTTCTGACCGGAACGAAACAGGGGATTGAGCTTTGTATCGGCGTGGTAAAGAATCAGAACGAAAATGCGCCTGTTTTAGGTACGAAACTGTCAGCAGTAAATTATGGCGAGATTATTGCAAATATATTTACAGGAAACTTTGGCGGCAGTAAACTGGAAAGGCTGAAGGGCAGGGATTTGGATAAACTTGTTGGAACCGGGATTCAAAAATATGAAAACGCAGGAGTGATTTTGGGTATTCCGGCGGTTAATGAGAGGGATGGCGGGGAAAAGTATGATTTTCAGGGAATAGACAGGCTAATTAACAGCATGCTGGGGCTGGAGTGGAGATTGGTGGTCGTCTGCGAACCAGTTCCCAAAATGGAAATTCATGCGATTAGAGAAAATGTATATGAATTATATAACCGGTTATCCATTTGGGCCAAAAGAACGGTGCAACATTCCGCAAACTCTTCGACAGGAATATCTTTTGGAGAGAATGTTTCAGATGCAAGGGGAAAGAGCCAGTCATATGGTAAAAATGATTCTCGTTCACATGGTAAGACGAGTGGAGAAAAAAATTCTAGTTCAACGCATGCGGAGACCATGTCCGAAGGTACGAATATAAGCCATACGAAAGGTACTCATAAAGACACCAGTACAAACAGGGGTGTTTCTGATTCTGTGACGATAGAAATAGCCAATAAGCATGCGGAAGAGATCATGAAATATATAAGTGATGATCTTTTGGAAAGGTTAAAGACGGGATTCAGTAAGGGACTGTTTCAGACTTCCGTTTACTATATGGCGAAGGAACCCACTCATGCATACCGTCTCAAATCAGCGCTGATGTCGTTGTTTCGGGGAAACAAAGCGGTATACAGCCCGTTGATTGCGCAGGATATTGATCTGACAAAAGAACAGAACTTTAATATCCTGAAGACATATCAGAATCAATATATGGTGGAGGAGTATACCTCTGGTAACGCCTTGATGCTGCTTGGCAGGCCTTTTGAGGGGAATCGGATAGGATTAAACACATATCTGACAACGGAGGAGATCAGCCTGATCGCCGGGCTGCCTCAGAAGGAAGTGCCAGGACTGGCGCTTAAGGAGGGTGTTGAATTTGGTTTAAATGAAGATGATATTGGCGAAGAAAAATCCATTCATCTTGGTAAGATGCTGCAGAGAGGAGGAGAGCTGGAAATTCCGTTTTATTTGTCCCGGGAGAGCATGGCGAAACACACCTTTATTGCCGGAGTGACGGGAAGCGGGAAAACCACGACCTGTCATAAACTGCTTGCGGAAGCAGACATGCCTTTTCTGGTGATAGAACCGGCAAAGACGGAGTATAGAACTCTGATTCAGCAGGATATGGATATTACGGTATTTACACTGGGAAATGAAACCGTTGCGCCTTTCCGAATTAATCCATTTGAACTGATCGAGGGGGAAATTATATCTGCTCATGTGGATATGTTGAAAGCAACCTTTACCTCGGCGTTTCCGATGGAAGCATCTATGCCTCAGTTACTAGAAGAGGCTATCTATAAATGCTATGAGAAAAAAGGCTGGGATGTTAACACGAATCAGAACAGAAATTATAGCAGTGAGGCACAACGTAAGGCTTTTATGCCAGGGGAGAACAGTTTTCCGAAGATGTCAGACCTTCTGTCCGTCATGAAGGATGTTGTAGAGAGTAAAGGATTTGGCGAGCAGATGAAAGCGGATTATATTGGATCATTGGTGAGCAGACTGTCAAATTTGACCGTTGGATCAAAAGGGCGCATGCTGGATTGCCAATCTTCTACGGACTTTCGGTATATTGCGCATCATAACGTGATTCTGGAAATGGAAGAGCTTAAATCACCGGAGGACAAAGCCCTTTTTATGGGATTTATTTTAAGCAGACTTTCGGCGGTGATCAAGGAGGAACATAGAAAAAAACCTGATTTCAGGCATTTAACGTTGGTTGAGGAGGCGCATAGGTTACTTTCGAAGATAGAGTACGGTGACAGTGGTTCAAAAAAAGGGGCTGTTGAAACCTTCACAGATTTGCTGGCAGAAGTGCGAAAATATGGAGAAGGGCTGATCATTGTGGATCAGATCCCGAACAAACTTGCTTCCGAGGTGCTGAAGAATACAAATACAAAAATCATCCATAAAATTCTGGCGAGAGATGATAAGGAGGCAGTTGGAGATACCATGCTTATGGATGACAAGCAAAAGGAATACCTTTCTGCGCTGGCTGTAGGAGAAGCAATTGTGTTTTCAGAACAGACAGACAAGCCCATACATGTAAAAATTGAATCGAAAACTAACACAAGCGAGAACCAGATTGAAAATGTATGGGTGAAACAGAGATTTGACACGAACCGGGAAAAACTGGGAAGCTGTTATCAAAGTCTGGAAATTTTGGCGCTGTTTCCTCAGTTTGACCTGCTTGCAAAAGAACTGTCTCTCTCAGAAATTGATAGGGAACATTGTAGCTCTATGAAAGAGGCGGTGAACAAGCTGGCCAGGGAATCTGGAAAGAATAAAAGGGAGATATGGGAAGCACTCATTCGGATAAGAGAGCAGCATAATGATAAAGCATTCAAAAGCCGTTTTGATCAGGAAGTGAGAATTTCCGAGTTGACAGATTTCTTTCTGAAAGAATTTGAAAACGGTGATTTTACATTCAGTGATATGTACAGAAATTATACGAGATCAATACAAAATTACTTAAGGTAGGAGGAATGATTATGATATTAGGATTATTAGCGGGAGCGGCAGGAGCGATTGCGGGGGCACTTGCCCCGGTTGTGGCAGCGGCAGGAAAAGTGGTCAATTCATTAGCGGTTGTTGGACTGGCGGTTGATGGATTGAAAATGGTAGGCGGTGTATTGATGAATCTGGCAAAAGCGCTTGGACTGGTCAAGCCGCAGATTCAGGTTGACCAGTTAGGGGATAAGGCGTTGCAGAGCGAGTATAATCCGGATCAGTTTGATACCTATGCGGAATATGTCGCAGCTGTGGAAAAGTTTGAAGTGGACGAGGAAAAGTCCAAGTTAATTCCGGAAGAAGACAAAATCCGGAAAGGAATGGAACTGGCAACTGGTATGATGATTGAAAAGTATGAAGGCTTTCCTATGGATAAGTTCTGTATTGAGATTGGGAAAAGGCCTGATTTCTTTACGGAAAGCGCGTTATCGGAAGTTGGGAAGCTGATTGATACGGATAAAGGCTATATTTCCGATATCGCTGGATATTTTGATGGTTCTCTGAAGGATGACGATAAATTGGATGAGATAGTTGGTACACTTTCGGATATCTTTAAATCTGGAAATCCGGGTATCAGCGAGGATGATGCCGTGGAGGCAGTTTTTAAAGCACGTACATAGAATATGGAGGAAGCCATGCAGACATTTTATATGATTACTGGCAGAGATGTGCTGTATTTGTATGAAAAGAATGGTACAAATTATAACCGTCAGTATATTGAAGGAAACCCGGAATTTCATTATCAGGTTAATAATATGAAGAATGATATAGAAAAGCTGTTAAAGGCGCTGATGGAAGAATATAATTTGGACAGCATATTAGAGATTACATTTGTTGTGATTGGGAATGATGATCCCATTGTGACAGAAGCAGTCGACCGAGCACTGGAGGGGCATATATCCAAGCAATATGATTTGAGTACGATTATGCCGGAAATCATAAAAAAATGTATACGGATGAAATACCACTGATCAAAGAGTTCGGGGTTAATTTTGATGGCAGGAATTATTTACTAGTGAATGAAAAAGTAAATAAATGTGATTACAATTTATTGGCCTATACACTGAATGAGGATGAAATAGGAGAGTATATAAGATAGGAGATATTATGCAGTATCGAGTGTTGGTGTTGATTTCAAAAGAAAAATTAACTGCTATGGATATAGGCGCAGATGGAAATGTAGAAGCAATAAGTATCGAAGGTAACGAAATAATGACATATAAGTCTGAGGAGGAGATAAAGGACTTTTGTCAGTACTTAAAAGATTATTATAATATTGTATGCTTTTCGGATATTGATATGTCAATTTCGGTTATTAGATTTGACGCTTCACAGCATCATGTGATTTGCCTGCTTGAAGAAATAAAAATGGCAAATGAGTGTGACCTAATCGGCATAGAAAAGCTTTTGCCGCTATTGGTGTTGAAAGAAGGCCTTGTAAAACCAGGTATAACATTGCAGGTTGAAATATTTGGCAGTGCGTATTCGGTTGGGGTAAGCAATGATTTGAAACTTCAATGCATAAGAGGTGAAGTTGGGAAGAATAAAGTGGAGCTACCGATTGCAAAGCTTTCCTTGTATTACTGTTTTGATGCAAACAATTTGATTGATAATAAACAGGAATTAGAAAAATGTCAGGAGGAGTTTCGCCGTGAATTAAGCCATAAAGAAAAGGTTATTATCAAACTTGAAAAAAATATACAAGCTGAAAAGGCTAGGGCGGATGCCGCTGAGGCAAAAGTCGAGACATTATCTGATCAAAAAAGCAAAAGTGCAAAACGGTATATTTGCAAATTTGATAAAAAGCGTTCTTTAATTGCTTCTGCTGGTAAAAATAATAGTTCATTAAATGCTTATCAGAATACGATAGAAAGTGTGTTCACAATACTGGGGTATAATATTGTAAAAAAACTGGAATATCGGATCGTATATGTTGTTAGCAATTCTGATGTAGTAAAAAAGAATCAAAAGATAGCTGCAGCCCAAGCCTATTATAATAATGAAAGAATGAGTGACTATGATATGGTCATTACAGCAGTTGAAGACGGCAGAGTATACTGTCTGATGAAGTCTAATTCGACCATCAAAGAGGGGGATGCGGTGGCTTTGATTGGAGATTTATCAGATAACAAAGAAGACATTATGCAATGGTATGAAAAAAACAAATATGGAGGTACGAATTGATGAAATCTGGTTGTGTCTGCCCAGCGTGTGGAAAAGAACATAAAGAGAAGAGATACTTTGTGCAGAATGTGGATCTTTCCTTGATAAGGAGAATTTTAAAAACAAAAAGCTTTATGAAGTTTCTGAAATCAAGATTAAGCGTATTCTGGAAAACTTAAAATATACACCGCACAGTAAGATCCTCTGGGATGATACGGTAGACATTTATGCTAGAAAGATTGAAACTTATAAGGCATTGACAGATATCCCGGAGTTGGCAGTCAGTATAAATACAGAGTTGCAGGAGAAACTGGATCGCTTTTTGATGAGTTGTCGTAATCCAGAGTTTCAGATTGCGTTTGTAGGCAAGATTAAGACTGGGAAATCAACACTTATTAACTCTTTGCTCGGACATAATTATGCCTCTATGGCGGTCACGCCGGAGACGGCGGCATTGACTAAGTTTCGAAGCAGCCAGAGGGATTATGTACATGTTGATTTTTATACGCCTCAGGAATGGAAAAGATTGTGGGCATCCATATCCTCTACGGCAGATGTTTTTAAGAGAGAGTATCAGGAGTTGGGAGCGGAAGCACAAAAGAATAAGTGGATTGGACATGCTCCTATCCACAGAGAGATGGCCAATGAGGATATTGAAAAAGAATTGTCGAGATGCGCCAAAGGACGGAACGGTAGGAAACAAAGGGGCGCATATCCATTTTGTAGTCAATACGGTGAACTTTATGACAGGTAAAAAATGGCATACAAATTTCAGACAATCCTATAACAGGGAACAGGATTTTAACCGGAATATTATAGATACAGTATGTGAAAGAGTAATAGAACCGCTTGAATTTACACGTGTTTTTTTGGATATTATTTAGCTTTGTGCTGTAGCCCTTTTGCCACTGCCATTACAGTATCTAACTGAATGCTGTCTAATTTATTTAGCTCTTCTATGATTTGGTCTAGTTTTACCGGGGAGGAATTATTTTCGTCAAAAAAATCCTGCGGGGAGATTTGAAAATACTCGCAGATATAGAAGAAAGCCTGCATGGAGGGGAAGGCCAACTTGTTCTCAATGCGGTTGATGTAGCTTCCATTCTGGCCTAGCGCAAGGCTCATTTCCCTGGCGGACACATTTTTCTGATTCCGCAGGGAAGTGATTCTTTCTGCAAAAAAATCTTCATACATGATCATACCCTCCTATTGGTAAAATTATATAGTATTAAGGATATGAGGATTAAACTTTAAATATCACATTAATAATGACATAAGATATCAAATAACTTAACATAAAATTTGCAGGATGACAAAATACGACAAAGTAAAGAGATATGATTATTTCATGAACTGTATAAGTTTTGTCAAACATGGGATTTTTAAAAGATTAAAGGAGGGAAAGGGTATGCTATTTGATTTATTCATAGGAGGTCTTGAAATGCTGGCTGATACGATTGAGTATGGTCCTGCCAAAGCATTTGAGATTAACACGAGTGTCTGTCCCCAGGCAGAGAGAGATACCCTCAGGATTACCAGGGAGCTTCAAAAGGAGCTGAATACACGATCAGTATATGATGATGGGGCGAAACCAGAAAGGAAAGTGCAGAAGGTCTTTACAAATGATATTTCGCACAGTAAAAAACACACCAGTGAGAGTGCCATAGACAAAGAAGAGGAAGCGATTATTAATCAGGCAGTGGCGGAAAAGGGACACTGGTAATACCTTTCAGAAAAAACTGAAAAACAAAGGAGAATAAGAAATGGGAAATGAAAAGACTTTTTTTGATTCAATGCAACGTGACATAATGAACGCTGATATTCCTGATACGGAAAAAAATAAGTTGATGAATAATTTTCTGCAGTTGAAGGAACAGAAGATAAATCTTATGATTACCGGTGCTACAGGCTGTGGAAAGAGTTCCACAATAAATGCGCTTTTTAATACGGAAGTAGCAAAAGTAGGCGTAGGCGTTGATCCGGAAACCATGGAAATAACAAAGTATGAATTGAATAATCTGATCTTGTGGGACAGCCCGGGCCTGGGAGACGGGAAAGAAGCGGACAACCATCATGCAAAGAATATTATCAAAAAGCTGAATGAAAGGGATAAAGACGGCAATCTGCTGATTGATCTTGTTCTTGTGATTCTGGATGGCAGCACCAGGGACCTGGGAACATCTTATGAGCTGATTAACCAGGTCATTGTCCCTAATCTGGGAGAAGATAAGGAAAATCGGATTCTGGTTGCGATTAATCAGGCTGATGTGGCTATGAAGGGAAGATACTGGGATTATGCAAACAATAAACCTGAGCCCCAGCTTGTGAAATTTCTGGAAGAAAAAGTCGATTCTGTACGGAAACGGATCAAGGAAGGAACCGGAATAGATACGGAGCCAATTTATTACTGCGCCGGATTTAAAGAAGAGGGAGTGGAGCAGAACCCTCCATATAACCTGTCAAAGCTGCTCTATTATATTGTCAAGTACACGCCTAAGGAAAAAAGACTTTCTTATGTTGACAACATCAACCGAAATACGGAGACGTGGAAGGATAATGATGACTTGAAAGATTATCAGACAGGAATTTTGGGTGAATTTAAGGAATCAATTTCGGAATGCGTAGGCGCGGGGGCTGCAATCGGAAGTAGCATTGGCGGCTCCATTTTCGGAGGTCCAGGAAGAGTGCTGGGCGGTATTATAGGAGGCTTAGGCGGGCTTGCTGTAGGATTTATAAAAGGAATCTTTGGCTTTTGATAATCAGAGGATGATATGACAAAGTTGGACTTTAGAGAATACAGAAAAGATGATATTGAGCACAGGCTTCAGAAAGCAAATTTCCGTCCGCTGGATATGATGGTCGCAGGTGTTACGGGGGCCGGGAAGTCAACAACAATAAACGCTCTTTTCCAAAAAACAGTTACAAAGGTAGGAAACGGTGTAGAACCGGAAACAATGAAACTGGGAGTTTACAGACTTAATGACGCTTTTCGGGTATGGGACACGCCGGGTCTGGGTGATGGAGTTGCAAGGGACCAGATACATAAAAAAAAGATAAAAGAGCTTCTTTACAAAAGTTTTTCGCTGGATGGAAATACTTATGGATTCATTGACATGGCAATGGTAATTATTGAAGGTGCGAACCGTGATATGGGAACGACATATGCACTTTTAAATGAAGTAATCGTTCCCAATATACAGAAGGAGCGCATACTGGTTGTCATTAATCAGGCCGACATGGCAATGAAAGGACACCACTGGAAAAATGCCGACAGGATGCCGGACCCTTATCTGATAGAATTTTTGGAGGAACAGTCCTGTTCGGTGCAGAGGAGGGTTAAAGAGGCAACCGGTGTCAGCATTCTTAAACCGGTATATTATTCGGCAGAATATGGATATAACGTAAAAGCAGTGTTTGATTTCATTGTTGATAACATGCCGGTTCGAAGAAGGCCGTTAGTAAAAAATAGTCCTGAATAGGAAGAAGACAATAAATTTTCCTGAAAACAATCTTTATCTGAAGAAAGGAAAAATACAATGGTCACATTCATTCCCCCATACCTGGGAGAAGAGATAAAAAGTAGTGCGGAAAAGAAGATGTACGATATCCTGCAGGAGCTTGACATGGAAAATGCCTACATCCTGCACTCGCTGGGTCTGCCGAGGCACCAGTCCAAAATATACGGGGAGATTGATTTCGTGGTGGTCTGTGACAGGGGAGCCGCCTGCCTGGAGATCAAGGGAGGACGGGTGGAGTGCCGGGAAGGCAGGTGGATTTTTACGGATCGGTACGGAACCGAGCGTGAAAAAGCGGAAGGCCCTTTTGCGCAGGTCACCGGAAACATGTTTAGCCTGCGGAAGGTTCTGAAGGAGAAATTTCCTGGCAGCCCGCATATAAAAAACATTCTCACGGCCTGCGGCGTGGTTTTTCCGGACATCCGCTTCCCGGCTTCCTCTCAGGAGATCATCCCGGAGATTGTTTATGACGCAGGGACGGACAGCATTACCGGATACATAAAAGGGATTTTTGACTACTGGCAGGGGCGGCGGCATCGGAAACCGGAAAGGCTTTCCCTTCCGACATCCGGCAGATTGTTTCGTATCTGAGGGGAGAGTTTACATTCCTGCCTGACCTGGGAGCCCGCCTGAACAGCGTGGAGAAACATCTGGTGCGGCTGACATCCGAACAGGCACGGGTCATGGACGTACTGGGGGACAATGAGCATCTCCTGGTCAGGGGAAGCGCCGGAACGGGGAAAACGCTCCTGGCCGCCGACTTTGCAAAAAAGCAGGCGGACGGGGGAATGAAGGTCCTGTTTCTTACTTATAACAGGAACCTTGCCGGAAGCGTGCAGAACCGGATCGGGGAATCGGAATTCCTCAGGGTGGTCAATATCCACGCCCTGTTCGGGGAGCATATCCCGGTTGATGCGGAAAGCGTGGGAAGGGATCCTCAGAGATATTTCAGAGAAGAGCTGCCGGAGGCTTTTTATTCTTATTTGAAATGCATGAACGGAGAGCGGCTTTCCGGGCTGCAGTATGATCTTCTGATCATGGACGAGGGACAGGACATTTTAAAGCCCAACTATCTGTACTGCCTTGACTGTCTGCTCAGAGGGGGATTTGAGAAAGGCAGATGGGCTGTTTTTTACGATGAAAGGCAGAACATATATAATCCGGAATATCAGGACGGACTGGAGATTCTTCTGTCCTATTCCAGTACCAGATTTGAATTGTTTGTAAACTGCAGAAACACGATCCAGATCGGCACATACAGCGCCAGGATGAGCGGCTTTGACCTTGGGATCTTCCTGAAGGAGAACGGGGAGGAGGTCCGGAGGATTGCTTATACTGACGAAAGCGATTTTGTCAAAAAGATAAAAGAAATCTTAAAAAATCTGAGGCGGGAACGGGTGCCGCCGGAGGACGTTGTTTTTCTGTCACCCAAGCGGTATGAAAATTCCATGCTCCGCAAAACGGGGATCGAAGTGGAGGTGCTGGGCAGTGACAGCCAGGACGGCGGGGGACTGCCGGTCTATGCGACCATCCAGGGATTCAAAGGGCTTGATTCGAAAGTGGCAGTGCTGTTTGGCATGGAAGGTGTCCGGAGTGACATTTTTTCCAGATATCTCTACATAGCGGGAACCCGGGCCCGTACCCTGCTGTATGTCGTGGGGGATGACGGCTTTTGGAACCGGATTGAGGAAAGCGTGCGGGAATAAGGGAGGCTTTTTATGCGGACGAAATCATCAAAAAATTTCAGGATGCTTGACATTTATGTGCGCCTGTGCGAGGGAAAAGTAGTCAACAAATCAGAGGAGGCGGGGAAATCTGGCGTGGACGAGCGTTCCATACAGCGTGACATTGACGACATCCGTGCGTTCCTGGATGAATACAGAACGGAGAATTCTCTGGATGGAAGGGCCATAGAGTATGACCGGGGCCGGAAGGGCTTTGTTATGACCGGGGCGGAGGGCTCCATGATGTCAAACAGCGAGATCCTTGCGGTGAGTAAGATTCTGCTTGCGAGCCGTGCCTTTACTAAAAAAGAGATTGACACGATTCTGGAAAAGATGATAGAGGGCTGCGTCCCGTTGAAAAACATGAAACTTGTCAGGGAACTGATCTCCAACGAGCAGTTCCATTACGTGGAGCTGCGCCACAAGACCCGCATACCCGACAGGCTATGGGAGATCGGCACGGACATCAAGGAGCACAACCTTATGGAGATCCGGTATTCCAGAGGGGATCATGCAGAAGAGACCGTCACACGGAAGATAGAGCCGGTGGCAATTCTTTTTTCCGAGTATTACTTTTATCTGAACGCCTTTATCGTCGAGCCGGACGGGACGGGAGGCTGCGTCCACAAATACGATTACCCGGCGGTCTTCCGCATTGACCGAATCAGGGAATACCGGGAGACGGGGGAGAAATTCCAGGTGTCTTATGCGGACCGGTTTGAGGAAGGGGAATTCCGCAAGCGGATCCAGTTCATGTATGCCGGGGAACTGATGAGAATCCAGCTGAAATTTTACGGAGAAAACCCGGAGCCGGTGCTTGACAGGCTGCCGACAGCATATGTGGTTGAACAGAAGGAGCATGAATACACGATCAATGCGGAGGTGTACGGGAAAGGGATCGTCATGTGGCTTTTAAGCCAGGGAAGCAGGGTCGAGGTGCTCCGGCCGGAAAGCCTGCGGCAGGAAATGAAGAGGCAGGCACAGGAGACAGCGAGGCTCTACGGCTGAACGCATAAGCCAAAAATGAAATAATATATCATAGTTATGAAGCATCAGGAAAAAACCCGGGGAATTATTCCGGGTTTTTTCTATTGTCCGTAAAAATTTTTAAAAGGTGACAGGATATGTCATGCATGGTTTTTATACTAATCTTAGAATCAGCCCTGTTCATAAGTTTACGGACGGCGGAGCAGAAAAACAAACGGGGAGGAAAAAGTATGGGAGAGGTAAAGAAAGTCAGAATTCTTTGTGCTGATTTGGAAGAGAGGAATTGCGAGGCCTCCTTAAACGGGAGGAAATGAAAAGGAGGAGGTGGATTTTATAATGAGGAAGCTCATGGAAGAAAAGATTTCGGGACGGGAATCTGAAAATGCGGACAGAGATGATGCGTTTGACGTATACGGCGTGATACGGTCCGAGGAGATCCGGGAATATTATAGGAAAGAAGATCCTCTGGGAATCTTTGAAAAGGAGCAGCTTATCCTGCACAGTTACACTTCGGTGGAGCAGAAAGCGGCCCTGCTGAAGGAACTGTCCCGTGCCTGCGGCAGAGAGGAAAGCCGGAGGGTGGACGAGATGCGCCGCGTTTACGAGAAATATATTGGGAAGATCCACCACCCGGACGTGAGAACGGTTTTACTGCTGGAATATGTGGAGCAGGGTTATGATGAGGGCAGGATTATTGTTCCTGGCGTCCTTGGGGGAGCTTTTGACACGGTGGAAGAAGCGGAGGGGGAACTGACAAAAATATACGGAGGGATGGAGGAAATGGTTTTCGGCCGGGTGACCGTGCTGCAGATTCCGCAGAACGGGAAAGTAAAGGAGGCGTTCTGCTTCAGCCTGTTCTGGTTAGATGATAAATGGCAGATCAAGGACTTGTCCGTGAGGGAAGAGGAACTGAAAGCGCAGGGAGTGAGTGCGGACACAGCGGAACGGTTTTGCGAGTATTCCATGCGGCATCCACTGCCGTTTGAGAACGGGAGCAGGCTGAAGCTTTTCCTTCCATTTATGAAGGAACCCGTTTACGGCATACTGGAAAGTGAAAAGGATGGAAACGGCTGCTGGTATCATTTCTTAAATGTCGGAAACGAGAGTATTGATCTGTCTTATTCAAGGATTGATCTGACAAGTGAATACAGCTCGCTGGACTTTATCGAGCGGGCGTAAACGGATTGCCAAACAGAGGAGGGAGTATTTCCGGCAGGGGAGATTTTTCAAAGACCATGAGGACTTTATTAATGAGGCAAATGGAAAGAGAAAACATGCTGAAGCGCCTTAGGGCACTGTATAATGCGCAAACCAATATTATGCAGGGTAATGAAGCATTAAGAAATGTGTCAGCAGAAAGGATGAAAGAGACATGGAAGAAAAAGTAAACAGTGCAAAAGAATTGAACGAAAAAGATAGGGAAAATAAAGACATGGGAACATCCACACAGGAATTTTTAAAAATGTAGGAGATTTAATAATGAAGAATTTTATACCAGAGAAAAAAGAAAACCGTTCCATTAATGAAAATATAGATATTCTCTGTGATGTCCTGGAAGAAGAAATAATTAAAAGCGACACAGATGAGAGCAGTAAAAAGGTTATGTTAAAAAATCTCCGGACACTGTACAATACCGAAACGAATATTATGCTGGTAGGTGCAACAGGATGTGGAAAAAGTTCCACTATCAATGCCCTGTTTGTCTGCAGCCATCCAAAGGAAGCGGAAGATGATGGATATGTTGAAATCGCCAAAGTCGGGAGCAAAGCAGAACCTGAAACAAAGGACATAGAGAGGTATAGGATTGGAAATCTTACTTTATGGGATACTCCAGGCCTTGGGGATGGCACAGAGATTGACCTTCACCATAAGGAAGTCATAGAGGAACTTTTGAGGGAGGAAGATGCAGAAGGGAATGCCTTGATCGACTTAGTGCTTGTTATCCTTGACGGTTCTGCGAAAGATCTTGGAACTTCTTATAAAATATTGAACAATGTGATTATTCCGGAATTGCGTGATGATACAAACCGCATTCTTATTGCGTTAAATCAGGCGGACATTGCTATGAAGACAGGAAGGCATTGGGATTATGAAAATAATAAGCCGGACGAGACATTAAAAAAGTTTCTGGATGAAAAGGTGAAGTCTATCAAGCAGAGGATTTGGACGGAATCAGGAATAGAAATAAATCCTGTCTATTATTGTGCGGGATATAAAGAAGAATCAGGAGACAGAGTATATCCTTATAACATTTCAAAGCTGCTGCTGTATCTATTAAACGCCATGCCTGCCAGAAAACGCATGGCAGTAATAAAAGGCATAAATGATGATCCTGAAGTTTACCAATACAATGATGATGAAACGGATTATAAAGAGGAGATGAAAAGCAGCTTTGACGACATGACCACTTGTATTGCTGACGGTATCAATAACGGTGCGGTAATAGGACATGCCATTTTGGGAGTTCCAGGGATGGTGGTCGGATGTGTAGCAGGTGGAATAGTCGGATTTATCCATGGGATATTTGACAGCATATTCTGATAAATATAATGGAGCAGTAAAAAAGGAGAGAAGATGATAGATTATATAGGTTCAAATGCAATAAAAAAGTATTATAAAGAGAAAGGAATCATTCTGCCTGACAGGATGATAGCGGCCCGGATATGTAATGGCGGGTTCAATGTGGGAGAGATCCACAGTTCCCTAAGGGAGCTTCAGGCGCAGACCAAGGATGCCAGCCTTAAAGGCGAAATAGGGATGTATGTCAGCAGGGAAGAAGATTTATATGAAAGGCTGAAAAAGTCCGTACCGGGAGATATATACAGACTTTCCGTAAAGTATGAGCGTGATGATGATTACATAGAGAGCGGTCACTTCAGCGGTTTTGAGCTTGCCCTCTCGGTTATCCAGGAGATAAAATGCAAGGGAAAGGACATAGATTGGTATAAAATAGAAAAATTTCATGTCATGGACAAGACGCAGGCCCCTTTCACAGAAGAATATCGTGATACCATGGAGGATGCGGCCGGATGCGCAAAGTACGACAGGGAAGGGGAACTGTACGATGTACGGTACCGGCTGGAAGAAGATGAGGACTGGAAAAAGTCTTTTGCGGAGGAATATTTTTACTACCCGCACCCATTCAAAAAAGGAGACATCCTCTTAATGGAGGAAGATGATGAAACCCTATACATTATGAATATGGACCGGGAGGAAGAAAAAGAACGCCAAAAGCGGATAGCCCCATGGGCAGATGCCACGGATATTGGAATAAACTGTACAATGATCAGCAGGCGCACGGGCAGGATATGGGACATGGACGAATGGGTCAATCCGCTGGATTTTGAGTACACCTCTATAGATGAAGAGACAGAAGATGTAATAGAAGGGGCCGCCCTGGAGATGCGGAAGATCCTGCAGGGAAGGCCGGGATCCTTTCAGTATATTTTTGATGCCTGCGCAAGAAGGCAGGAGGATTACCTGGAATCAAAAAGGATATCCCCGATCACGGGAACCGGGCTTCATCCGCACCATGTTTTGTTTTAGACGAAAAGGAGGAATCAAGATGCGTATTTTATTGCTGCTGCGTGGCGCTCCGGGATGCGGAAAATCCACGTGGGTGGAGGAAAATGATTTGAAACCCTACACGTTGTCCACAGATGAAATAAGGCTCATGTATCAGAGCCCGGTTATGGATGCGGAAGGGATGGAATGCGTCAGCCAGGAGAATGACAATGCCGTATGGAAGACCTTTTTCCGTATTTTGCGGAGCAGGATGCAGCGGGGAGATTTTACCGTGGTGGATGCCACGAATTCAAGGGCTTCGGAACTGAACAGATATAAGGAGCTGTGCGGGGAATTCCGTTATAGGGCTTATTGTGTAGATTTTACGGATATTCCGGTGGAAGAGGTAAAAAGACGAAATGCTCAAAGAGAGCCCTTTAAGAGGGTTCCGGAGCGGGTGATCGATACCATGTATGCAAGGTTTTCCACGCAGAAGGTACCATCAGGCATAAAGGAAATCAGGCCGGAGGAATTAGATACCGTGTGGCTGAAAATACAGGACTTTTCCCATTACAGAAAAGTCCATCATATCGGAGACATTCACGGGTGCGGCACTCCTTTGCAGAAGTACTTTTCGGACAATGGCGGGTTAAAGGATGACGAGATGTATATATTCACCGGGGATTACGTTGACCGGGGAATAGAAAATGCAGAGGTGGTAAAATTCCTGATTTCCATTATGGAAAAGAAAAACGTGCTTCTTCTGGAGGGAAATCATGAAAAATGGCTGTGGCAGTGGGCGAACGGGGAAATCTGCCAGGACAATACCGGAAAAACGGCGACAGAGTTTGAACTGTTTACGGCCCCGGAGCTTGAGGAGGCTGGGATTAGTAAAAAGGAGGTACGGAATCTTTACCGCCGGTTCGGCCAGTGTGCGTATTATCTGTATGACGGAAAAACCTATCTTGTCACACACGGAGGCTTAAGCACGCTGCCCGGGAATCTTTCACTGGTGGCCACAGATCAGATGATTAAAGGCGCCGGAAGCTTTAATGATGCCGAAAAAGCAGCTGCGGCATTTAGCAGGAACACGCCGGATAACTGTTTTCAGATTCACGGGCACAGGAATCCTAAAGGAGTGGCTCTTACGGGAAAAGAGAGGGTATTTAACCTGGAGGGCGGGGTTGAGTATGGCGGATTTTTAAGGTGTCTTCAAATAGATCATGACGGCGTGCATCCGGCAGAGGTAAAGAATGATATTTACAAAAATCCGGAAATAGAAAAGGAGCATCAGGCGCTGGCAGAAAATCCGATAGCGGATGTGCTGGTTGCTTTCAGGCACAATAAATATATTGTGGAAAAAAAGTTTGGAAATATTTCTTCTTTTAATTATACGGACGAGGCGTTTCAGGACCGGATCTGGAACAGCCGGACGGTAAAGGCAAGAGGCTTATACCTGGATACTGCGAAAGGAAAAGTGGCGGCAAGGGCTTATGACAAATTTTTCAATATCGGGGAGAGTGAGAAAACAAGCCTTGGCAGTCTGCGGCAGAGATTTCGATTTCCTGTGGAGGCTTATGTGAAGGAAAACGGCTTTCTTGGAATCGTGAGCTGGAATGAATATGACGGCGATCTTCTTGTTGCCTGCAAGTCAACCACAAACAGCAGGTTTGCCCTGTGGTTTAAGGAAATGCTGCATTGTCAGATGTCACAGGAGAAGCTGGAAGAGATGAAAGCTTTTATCAGGGAAAAGGATGTTTCCCTGGTGTTTGAATGTGTCGACATGGAGCATGACCCCCATGTCATAGAATATTCAAAGAGCCGCCTCGTGCTTCTCGATATTGTCCGCAACGGGATAAAATTTGAAAAATACCGCTATCAGGAGATGTGTTCTGTGGCGGAACGGTTCGGGCTGGAGCACAAGGAAAGGGCATATGTGTTTGAAACCTGGCAGGAGTTCTTTGACTGGCATGACACCGTGCAGGCGGAGGACTACCGGTACCGGGGACGCAGGATAGAAGGTTTTGTGATCGAGGATGAAAACGGATATATGACCAAAGTGAAAACCGCTTATTATCATTTCTGGAAACAGATGCGGAGCGTCGCCTGCGAGGTGAAGAAAAAGGGAAGCATAAGCAATACGGCATCCCTTGCGACGCCTTTGGCAAATGAATTTTACGGATGGCTCCGGGAGCGGTATGCCGCAGGAGAGCTCAAAAACATGCCGCAGGATATCTGCGGTTTAAGGAGGCTGTTCCTTGAAGTGAAAAGGAAGTGAGAGAAGATACGGAAAAAGTAAAACTGAATCAATTAAGAATACTTTGCAGTACGGAGACAAACATCATGCTTGCAGGAGCGACGGGCTGCGGAAAAAGCTCCACAATCAATGCCCTGTTCGCCTGCGGCCAGACGGAAGCGGATTACATAGAGGTTGCAAAGGTGGGAAGCAAGTCGAACCCGGAAACAAGGGATATTGAAAAATACCGGATCGGAAACCTGATCCTGTGGGACACGCCAGGACTGGGAGACGGGACAGAGATTGACGAGCACCATAAAACGGTGATCCGGGAGATGTGGCAGGAGGAAGATGAGGAAGGCACTGGGATTATGAGAAAAACGAGCCGGATGGGACGCTGATAACCTGTCGAAGCTTCTTTATTATATTCTGAATGCCTTACCGGCCCAGAAACGTGCGGCGGTTTTTGAAGGGCTCAATACGGAAGCTGAGAATTACCGGTATAATGATGAAGAAGATTACAAGGAACAGGTGGTGGAAAGTTTTGGAAGCATGACCGATTATGTTGCCGAGGGGATTAACAGCGGGGCTGAAAAGGCTTTTTATTTCTTGGCATTCCGGGAGCAGTTGCAGGCGGTATCAAAGGAATACTCAGCCATATTTTCAGAAAAAAAGGTAATGTTAAGTTGAAATCCGCAGATGACAATCTTCCATAAATATGGTATCATAGCAAAGTAACACGGAAAGGTATTTTGCAAGAAGGGAGGCGGAAGCCATGCTGGGTAATCGTTATCAGATCAATTTCATAAGAAGCAATAAAAGCAGAAGGCGCATCCGTCTTTCCGCAGGATTTTCCGCCGCATAAGCGGGCATGTGAAAACAGACAGGAAGGATTCAGGCACCTCTTTGCGGGGTGTCTTTTTTGCGCTTAAAATCAGGAAGGAAAAAGGAAATGGAAATAATAAAAGGAAGATTTGCACAGGCAAAGGTGTTTGCGGACGATATGGAGGATTATGCCAGGGCGCAGCTTAAGATGATCTGTGACGACCCGGTGTCGGAAAACAGCAGGATACGGGTCATGCCGGATGTCCATCCGGGTAAGGTGGGGACCATAGGGCTTACCATGACGGTAGGAAAGAGAATCATGCCGGGTCTTCTCGGCATTGACATCGGATGCGGGATGACCTGCGCCGTGCTTAAGGAAAAAAGGATGGAGCTGCAGAAGCTGGATAAGACGGTCAGGGAATGCGTGCCGTCCGGCTTTAAGACCCGGCAGAAGGCCCATCCTATGGCTGCTTTGTTTGATCCGGAAATGCTTTGCTGCGCAGGGAGCATCCACAGGGAAAAGGCAGCCTTAAGCCTTGGCACCCTTGGAGGCGGAAACCACTTTATCGAGGTGGATAAGGACGGGGAGGGAGGGCTTTACCTGACCGTCCATACCGGAAGCAGGCACCTTGGAAAGGAAGTAACGGACTATTATATGAGGGAAGGGGCAGGGAGACTGAAGGAAAGAGGAGTGGAGGTACCTTATCCTGTGACGTGGCTGGAAGGGGACCTGATGGAGGATTATATTGCGGACGTGAAAATGGCACAGGAGTACGCACAGCTGAACCGGGAGATCATTATCACGGAGATCACAAAAGCAATGAAGCTGAAAGTAAAAGAGAGCTTTTCATCTGTCCATAATTATCTGGATACTTATGAAGGAGAGAGGATTCTGCGTAAGGGAGCCATCTCTGCGGGAAAGGGGGAAAAGGTCATTATACCGGTGAATATGCGTGACGGTATCATTCTCGGAACCGGAAAAGGCAGCCCGGAATGGAACAGTTCCGCTCCCCACGGCTCCGGCAGGAGAATCAGGAGGGACGAGGTGAAAAATCATTATACGGTATCTTCCTTTAAGAATGAGATGAAAGGTATCTATTGCAGCTGTATCGGCGCAGACACGTTAGACGAGGCCCCTTTTGCCTACCGGTCCATTTCGGAAATCCTTGAGGTTATCCGGGATACCGTGGAGGTCACGGACATACTGAAGCCGGTATACAATTATAAAGCGGGCGGAAAGGCATAGGTGGTGAAAATGATTGTACAGATAAGCGCCGGACAGGGTCCGGAAGAGTGCCAGATTGCCGTGGAGAAACTGTTTGAGGCATGGAAAAGGGAATGCCCCGATATAGAAGAAATTTCGAGAAGGGAAGGAAAGAGAAAGGGGTGCTCCAGCTCCATTCTGTTTTCCACAGCCCAGGATCTGTCGGACAGGGAAGGAACGGTCCTCTGGATATGCAAAAGCCCGGTAAGGCCGGGACATAAGCGGAAAAACTGGTACGTGGATGTAAGTATTATCCCGGAAAAAGAGGAGATACCGGCGGGAGATGAATACCGGATTGAAAAGTTCCACAGCGGCGGAAAAGGCGGCCAGAATGTGAACAAGGTGGAGAGCGGGATACGCATTATCCATATCCCGACAGGGGCCGTGGCCTCCTCCACGGAGGAAAGGAGCCAGTATCTGAACAAACAGAAGGCAATGAAACGGCTTCTGGGAATCCTCTCTGCCATGGAGAAAGAAGCCGGGGAGAGACAGACAAACCAGGCATGGCGGGAGCATGCAAGGATTGTACGGGGAAATCCGGTGCAGGTCTATGAAGGGACAGAGTTCCGGAAAAAATGCTGAAAGTGGCAGGGCAGAAAGAAAGGAGAAGAAAATGTTTGTACGCAAGATAAAGAGTAAGAAAGGAATTATAGAAGTCGGCAGGCATGGCATTGACAGAATTGACATCCATGAGGACAACACGGCTACCTGCTATACTGCAGGGGGAAATCTCTTTCGTGTAAAGGTAAAGAAGATCCTTAATGATGACAAAGTCGTTTCCAATTCCAGAAAATATCATAAAAATATATTTTGAAGCAGGCAAATAACGGGAAACAGGAAAATGTCCGGGGCGGCAGGCTGTAATCCCTGCATTTTATGAAGTGTCCATGGGAAAATGACATTTGCCGTAAATTTATATATTTTTGATTATATATGATAAAGATGAAAGCTGAATGGAAAGCGGCACCAGACCTTTGTTTTCAATAAAGCGGCAGCGGGGGAGAATCGTATGGATTCTCCCTCTTTTGCCGTCTGTCTGGCAGAGCATTTCCAGACCAGGAAAAAGGAGGAAGTGAAAAATGCAGATTTATGAGTACAAAACCATCCTTGCCGGGGACGGGAGGAATATCCTTGCAAGGGAGAGGGAACAGACTTACGGTGGGACGGAGCGGATTGTCTCCCCACAGGACACGGTACAGATCATGCGTGATGTTTTCCGGCTCCATGAGTGTGCGGAGGAATACGTCTGGCTGGTCTGCCTGGATAACGGAGGAAAACCGGCAGGATTTTTCGAGGTCTCCCATGGGACCTGCAGTTATGCCCCGGCACAGCCCCGGGAGATTCTGGTCCGTGCCCTGCTGTGCGGGGCATCCTGCATCATTCTGGCGCACAATCATCCGGGCCGGGATCCCGCACCGTCGGGGGAGGACCGGAGACTGACGGAACGGATCCGGAAAGCCTCCGGGCTGGTGGGAATCCGCTTTCTGGACCATGTGATTATCGGAGGAAGCTGTTTTTACAGCTTCCGGAAGGAGGAGCCCTGGGAAGAAACCGATGAGATGAAGGGAGAAAAACAATGATAAGTATGCATTGAAGAATATGAAAAAGGCGCAGCAGAAACCGGGATTATCCATTCTGTTTGTGAAAGTCAGGAACCTCCGGGAAGCTTCCGGAGGTTCCTTGACGTCTGCAAATACTGTTTTCCGGGATGATAAGACCGGTCATGTATATGGGATAAATAAGTCCATTTGGGTATCATGCTACCAGACAGCTTTGGAACGGAGGTGTGGAAGGACAGAAAAGAAGCGGGCAGCAGCACAGGAAATATGTATGAAAGAATGAAAAATAACAGAAAAAGAAAAGGGAGAGAAAAGAATATGGCAGCAAACGTGGAAAGCATGTTTTATACAAGGGAGAAGCCCTGGCACGGACTGGGGACAAGAGTGGAGGAAGCCCCGTCTTCCCGGGAGGCGCTTCGCCTTGCGGGGCTGGACTGGCAGGTGGTGCAGGAACCCGTTTATACGGGGCTTCAGGAGCCGGTGGAGGGCTGCAGGGCAAATGTGCGCAGCACGGACCGGAAGATACTGGGGGTGGTGTCGGACCGTTACAAAGTGGTCCAGAACAGCGAGGCTTTTGCCTTTACGGACGAACTGCTGGGGAGCGGGGTGCGCTATGAGACGGCGGGCTCCCTGATGGAGGGAAGGAGGGTGTGGATCCTGGCACGGCTCCCGAGGGAGTACATCATTGCCGGGGATCGGATCAGCCCCTACCTGGTGTTTTCCAACACCCATGACGGATCCGGCTCCGTGAAGGTGGCCGTCACGCCGGTCAGAGTGGTATGCCACAACACGTTAAATCTTGCACTGTCCACCGCCAGCAGGAGCTTTTCCATGATGCATACCGGAAACATCCGGGGCAAGATTGAAGAGGCCAGGGACACGCTTTTCCTGGCGGAGAAGTACATGGACTGCCTGGGGGAGGAGGTTGAAAAGCTCCGTCGGCAGAAGATGACGGAGGCGCAGGTGAAGGAGTACATTGACCTGCTCCTTCCCATGGAGAAAGAGCCCACGCCCGTCCAGGAAAAGAACATCCTGCGCCTGCGGCGGGACATGATGCGGCGGTACCATGACGCCCCGGATTTGAGGAAGGCGGGAAACAACGCCTACCGTTTTGTTAATGCGGTGTCGGACTTCGCCACCCATGCGGAACCCCTGCGGAAGACGGCAAACTACAAAGAAAACCTGTTTGCCCGGACGGTGGACGGGAACCCGCTGATCGACCGGGCATACCAGCTGGTGAAGGCCGCTTAGGGAAGTCCGGGAGGCAGGTAAAATAATTTCAGGAAAAAGGAGGAAGAGAGAAATGTATGAAAAAATACCGCTGGCAGGTGTGGACCATGGGGAATGGCTGCGCCTGCGCAGGACAGGAATCGGGGGCTCGGATGCCGGGGCCATATGCGGGGTGAATCCCTACAGCAGCGCCATGAAGGTGTTTCGGGACAAGACCGGAGAGGGGACGGAGGAGCCGGACAACGAAGCCATCCGTACCGGCCATGACCTGGAGGATTATGTGGCAAGGCGTTTTACGGAGGCCACCGGGTTAAAGGTGCGGAAATCCAACTACATGTACCGGAGCAAGGAACACCCTTTCATGATCGCTGACGTGGACCGTCTGGTCGTAGGGCAGGACGCAGGCCTGGAATGCAAAACCGCCAGCGCCTACAGTGCGGACAGGTGGGAGGACGGGAACGTCCCGCTTCATTACATCATGCAGTGCTATCATTACATGGCGGTGACAGGGAAGCGCACCTGGTATCTGGCGGCGCTGATCCTGGGAAAAGAGTTCACTTACCGGAGGCTGGAATGGGATGACGAACTGATTCACGGCTTAACCGGGGCGGAAGAAGCGTTCTGGAATAATCACGTGGTGGCCGGAATTATGCCGCCGCCGGATGGGAGCAGGGCCTGCGACGAGGTGATACGGGAGTATTTCCCCTCGGCCCGGAGCCGGAGCGCCGTAAAGCTTACCGGCTTTGATGAAAAGCTGCGCCGCCGGGAGGAGCTCGTGGGAATGATCTCCGGCCTGCAGGAGGAGCAGAAGCGGATCGAGCAGGAGGTGAAGCTGTTCATGGGGGAAAACGAGACGGCGGCCAGCGACTGCTACCGGGTTTCCTGGAAGAATGTGGATTCCACGAAGCTTGACACAAACCGCATCAGGGAGGAGCTGCCGGAGCTGTACAAGGATTACGGGAAGGTTTCCCGCTCCAGAAGGTTTGAAGTGAAGGCGGCGTAAAGGAGGAAAAATGGGACAGACAGACAAGGACCGGCGGGACCTGATCCGCCTGCTCAGGGCGGAGGAGATCGAGTGCCGGATATCGGCGGTCAGCGGGAAGGGATTAAGCCTGCTGCTTTACAAGGACGCAAGGGTGGACCAGCGGATCCTGGACGAGACCTTCGGGGCCTTCGGATGGAAGAGGAGCCACCAGTGCATAGACGGGAACTTATACTGCACGGTGGAGGTCAGGGATCCGGCATCCGGGGAGTGGATAGCGAAGCAGGACGTGGGCACCATGGGTTATGCGGAGAAGGAGAAGGGGCAGGCTTCCGACAGCTTCAAGCGGGCCTGCTTCAACTGGGGGATCGGCAGGGAGCTTTACACGGCCCCGTTTATCTGGATCCCGGCGGGGAAAGCCGTGATCCAGGAAAGGGAGGGAATGGAAAAGAAGTATGCCTGCAGCGACCGTTTCAGCGTCGCCTCCATTTCCTATAACAGGGACAGGGAAATCAGCGCCCTTGTTATCCGTAATGGAAGGGGCCAGACGGTGTACGAGCTGGAAGAGAAAGAGGCCTCCGGGAACATGGGAAAGCCCGCAGTGGAAAAGGAAGGGAGCCTCACCCGGGAGCAGATGAGGCTCCTGCAGGCGGAGCTGGACCGCACCGGAGTGGACATGGAGGCGGTGAAAAGCCGGTACCGATTAAGGAAGCCGGAGGCCATGAGCCAGGAGCTCTACGGAAGGGTCATGGAGGCGCTGGGAAAGACGGGGACCGCAGGGGCGGCCTAGAAAACAAAGGGAAAGGAGAAGAAGATGAAAACAGAAAATATTCTGGAATATGAACCATTCAGGGAACAGCTGATAAAAGGGCTGGAAGAGCACTACGGCGGGAGGGCGGAAATCACCGTACAGAAGGTCCTGCGGGCCAACGGGGAGAGATACGAGGGACTTCTGGCGGCCTTCGGGACAGGAGAGGAAAACATACCGGTGATGCGGCTGGACGAGCTGTACAGAATGTACCGGGACGGGGAGACGGACCTTGACGGATGCGTGGGGTTCGCCCGCAGGTTTCGGGAGGAACACGGACGTTCGGAGCGCATGGCGGCATTTTCAAAAGTAATCAGGAGCTGGGAGTATGGAAAGAGAAATGTCTATCCCCTGCTGCTTTCCACGGAGGAAAACAGGGAGCTTTTAGGGGAGCTGGCACATACACCGGTGCCCGGGCTGGACCTGTCGGCAGCCTATCTGATCCGTGAGGAAGGGGAAAGGCCGGAGGCCAGCGTGAAGGTCAGCCGGAAGATGCTGGAAGGTTACGGGATTTCTCCGGAGGAGCTGAACAGGCAGGCCATGGAGAACCTGGAAGGGGACGGATACGCCTTCCGGTGTCTGGGGAGCCTGATTGGTGAGATGATGGAGCAGACCGGGCTGGACACAGTCCCTGGTCTGGAGGAGGAGATGGAAGGAGTGGAGATGTACGTGCTGACGAACCGGACGGGAAGTTACGGGGCGGCGGGGCTCCTGGAGCGAGAGACGGTGCGGGAGTTCGCAAAGGGAAGGAACTATTACATCCTGCCCTCCTCCCTGCACGAGACCATCTGGGTCCCGGCCGAGCAATGCGAGAGAAAGCAGCTGGACGAGATGGTGCGGGAGATCAACGAGGAGCAGGTGGACAGGGAGGAGTGGCTTTCCTGCCACAGTTATTTTTATGATGGCGAGAGGGACGAGATCCGGATGACGGAGTGAAAGGGGCAGGGCCGGGAGAGTGGCCCTGCCTGATTATATATAAGGAAGGAGGAGGGGAAATGGACGCAGTGATAAAGGCGGTGGTGATCGGTGTGCTCACGGTAGTGCTCACGGCGCTGAATCAGAGCGGTGGGGATGAATAACTGCAATGATGCTATAAGGGAACATTGATTCGGCGTGTTCCCTTATATTAATGAAATTTATTTGGAATCCTTAGTATTTCCATAAAGTCTGTTTCTGATGTTTCTTATACGTGTATTATAATCCTCTTGATTAGGAGCGGAATGGAGCTGTTTTGGATAAACAGAATCATACAATGTATGGAGAATTTTATTGGCATTATCTTTTATGTTATTCAAATAAATATTAAAAGATTGCTTTGTGGTGTCCTTTTGCATTTTATCCGCATGTGCACTAATACTGACAGCCTTTTCTGTATCAATATTAATGCCGATAAATGCATATCTGTTGTCAGAACGTGAATGCCGGGGCTTTTTATATTGACAGCAGGTAAGTAATTTGCGCATCTCTTTTGTAAAGCATATTTTTGTAAGCGGTTCTCCCGTATAGAAAAGATGATAATAATTTGTATAGATCTTATATAGATCATCTGCATAAAAGGCGTGTCCCTCTTCCGGTTTCAGACAGTCCCTGATAAAAACCTCAGTAATATTTTCAACATCTGTATTTTGCTTCTGGTTTTTATCATATCCGAAATGGGATTCGTGAAGTAATTTCAGGCCATGAATTCTGAGAAGACCTGACAACAGTTCAAAGTTATCTATTGTATATTCTCCAGGCTTAATGGGAAAAAGTGAAAAGGAAAATGTTTTTGTCTTGAAATTGGCTTGTAACCAACTAAGCTGTTTTGGATTATCAACAAAGCATATGACAGGAAGCTGGTTTATCAAGCTATAGCTAAGTCCGTATCTGTCTTTTACTTTAATTTCTTTGCGCTGGATTAATTTTTTTATCTTCGCAATCTGGATTTCGGATTCCTTTGTTTTGGAAGGCATTACTGGGATATATGAAGGATCACAATAATTTTGTACAATGAGATCAAGAATATTTTTTGTCTTAATAATGCCCTTGAGCTGATATCCTGTTTCCGGGTTTTTATGAAGATTAAGGACCGCCAACCAGTAATGAATGAGCTCCAGCTGCTCTTTTGGTGCATAAACAATAAAAAGAGAGAGGGGAGAGATGTTTTTGCCTGGAAGAGTATAACGAATATTTTTGTAATAGTTTGTCGTAACAATCGCACAGAGAACAGATAGGTTATCTATATTTTTCTTTATTCCACCGGTAATTTCATATAATAAATCAACGGCACTGTCCTGGAGAGATATTTCTGAGAAATTATCTAAATTAATTGATATCCTGGGATTTGTATAAAGATTTACATTTTGCTCACATTTTATATTCTCACCGCTGAAATAGGCATAATAAAGCTTTTCATTTGCTGTAAAGTTGAAAGAATAATTACTGCTGCAGCAGGGAGCAGACGTGACAAAAAGAGAATCATCCATGATTTTGGGGAGAGCTTTTAACAGAGGGACTATCCTTTTGGGTGAATTGCAATGTCTTAACAGCATATCTATCACATTAAATCCGGCATCGTTACAAATCGGATCTCTAAAAAAAAGCACTTTATTTATATATAAAAAATGAGCGGCCGGATTCATAAAAATGTGGTAAAGGGGGAGAAGACTGTAAAAGGAATTATAAACGTTCGAAATGTAACGGTTGCAGGGGGACGGAATACTGCTGTAAGTTTTAAGATAGGAATAGTATAAATTGTATAATTTCTTAAAGTATACGTCTTCAAAATTGATTTCATATGCTATCACATTAGATTGCATTGAAATAAAATCGAAAAGTTCCCTTGAAGCAGAGAAAATATAAGAACTGTTCTGCAACTGTATTAATCCGTTCTGAACAGCAGCAAACATATCAGGGCGAAACAGATAAGGGCAAGCGAACTCAAGGAAGCTTTCATAATGTGAAGGAGCATTCCGAAGATGGGTGCTGATCATATCAAGGACATTACGGTTTGCCGCAATAGTGGACTTAAAAGAACGAATATGCATACCGCTCTGCTTTGGAAATGATTTATTTTTCGAATAATTATCAAACTCAATTAAATACATTTTTTCGCTCATCGCTTTTCCTTCCTTGTGTTCTTAAAAATTATGTGTTCCAGAAAATTATAAAAATATATTATTGTATTATATACACGTATGTCAAGATATATAATGTTATAAGCATGGTAAATCTTTACTAAAGAGAAAACAATGGATTTTATATTTTATCCTGTTAAGCAGCGCCCGCAAAGGTATCGTTGCGATGCCGGCGGATGATATAAATACGAAGAAAATAAAAAAATATTCAACTACCAACCTTCCGGATATAAAAATTGAAGCGGTCATAAAATTAGATATGGCCCTGAAAAGGAAGGTGCATAATATGAGAAAACATACGGTTAAATGTGTTGTCCAAAATTGTAATGAAGGTAATGCTCTTACGGGAGAGGTGAATCGTTTTTGGAAAGATGTGCTGCGTGAGCGAATGCGGGAGCTTGGGCTGACGCAGGAGGAACAGATTAGTTTGATAGACAGAATTATCGAAAATGTAAAAAAAAATAATGGCGGAACACAATAGTAAGGAAATGTCCGACAATACGTTTCCTTGCTAGAGCTTTTGTATTACCTTCCACCAAAGGAAGGTAATACAAAAGTAGAAATAAATTACAAAGATCACACAAGGATAAATTAATGAAAATGGAGGTAAACAATGTTAGAACAAAAAGTAACAGTGAGAGTGAATGAACAGGAGAAACGGCAGCTGGAGAATTTGGCACGTATGGCACACATGGATCTGAGCAAATATATCAGGCAGCTGATTTTTTTGCGGACAGCCGGAAGTAAAGACAGCCTTACCGAGAAATTTTATGAGCGGGCTCTGCATTCTGATGAGTGAGCTGGAAAAGCTGCGAATCGAAAATCCGGAAGTTGACACAAGAGAAATTGAAAGGATGGCACATGATTTATGGGGATTTTAAAAGTGATAGATAAGGCGTATGATAACGTGGATGCCGTGGAAAATCTTATTTTCTATATCGCAGAAAGAAGTGAGATATCGGGCGGATGGGGGATCAGTATGGAAAGTCCGGAATCAATTGTTGCGGAGTTTAAGGCTGTAAAACGGTTCTGGAATAAGTCCGGAGGAAGGCAGGTAAAGCATTTCATTTTTTCCTGGGACGGAAAATGCTGGCTGGAGCTGCCGCAGATTCAGTATATGGCGGCAAGCCTGACCCTGTTTTTCCAGCCTCGGTTTCAGGTGTTCTGGGGTGTGCATCTGGATACTGATAATCCCCACATCCATTTTGCGGTCAATACCGTAAGCTTTACAGATGGAAAAATGATGAGCTTCGGGCCGGGAGATTGGATAGAATTCTGCCAGTTTAAGGACATGCTTCTGGAAGAGATCAGACGGAAGTACCGTTTGAAAAACCGGATATAGATTCTTGAATATGAAAGGCGTTCAGAAATGTTAACAGGCATTCTGAACGTCTTCTTTTATTGCATGGGTATAAGGAAAAGCTGTAAGAAAATAAAATACCAAAAAGGAGAAAGTCAGAATATGCGTATTATCATATATAGCAGAAAGTCGAAATGGACGGGTAAAGGGGAGAGCGTGGAGAATCAGATCACCATGTGTAAGGAATATATTGAGCGTTTTATAGAGGGGAGTGAAGATGCGGAAATTTCTGTATATGAGGATGAAGGTTTCTCGGGAAAAAATACCAACAGGCCGCAGTTCAGGGAGATGATGAAAGTTATTAAGCATGAAAAGGTCGATTACCTGGTCTGTTATAAACTGGATCGTCTCGGCAGAAATCTGGTGGATTTGGCTTCACTGATGGAAACGCTGGAGAAGCTTAATATCTCTTTTGTATCTATTAAAGAAAAGTTTGACACATCCACACCGATAGGAAAAGCTATGCTTCTGTTTTCCGGGGTACTCGCACAAATGGAGCGTGAACAGATTGCGGAGCGTGTTCGGGATAACATGATTATGCTTGCCAGAACCGGAAGATGGCTTGGCGGGAATACTCCGCTCGGGTTCATATCTGTAAAACAGGAAAAGGATTCTGGCAAAGGCAAGAAAAAATCCTTTTTTCACCTTCAGATTCAGGAAGAGGAAATGTATATGGTCAGGGGAATTTTTGATAAATTTCTGGAATGCCAGTCTCTGAACGGAGTTTTATCGCAGCTTCTGGTTGAAGGAAAGAAGACAAGAAACGGGAATGAATTCGCAATTACAACCATTCGGGATATCCTGACAAATCCGGTGTATTGCAGAGCGGACCAGGAAGGATATCAATATTATTGCGGGCTGGGTTGTCAGGTGTGTATAGAGGAAGAGGAACTGGACGGAATTTCCGGTCTCATGAGTTATGCCAAAACCTCTTCCAGCCGGTATAAGAGCAGGCCGGCAAAGCTGGAGGAATGGATTATTTCCAAAGGGAAGCATAAGGGAATTCTTTCAGGCAGAGATTTTGTTAAAGTACAGCAGCTGCTTGAAAGGAATAAGGTTAAAGGAGAAACCTTCAGGAGAATACAGAATCCGGTCAGTCTGCTGTCAGGAATGATTTTCTGCAAATGCGGTCATTCCATGAGACCCAAAAACTATCCGGCGAATCGTCTGACGGAACGGGGAGAACGGACGTTTGCATATTTATGTACATACAAAGACCAGACAAACGGCCGGATGTGCGATACAGCGAATGTTCATGGTAATACGCTGGATGAAGCAGTATGCAGAGAAATCCTGAAATATGTTAGTCCGGACGAAGGTGTTATCCCTCTTTTGAGGGAATTAAAAAAGGAAATACTAAATAATGAGGATTATAAAATGGACGAAAGGGAAATTTTGATAAAAGAAAGAGATAAGAAACAGAAACAAATCCAGAACCTGGTAGCTTTGGTCAGCAATACAGACGGGGGAACAGCGGCCGCTTATATTGTAACTCAGATAGACGGACTGGATCAGGAAATGCGGCAGCTGGAAAGCAGATTGGAAGAGCTGCAAAATAAATCGGCAAATGAAAAAGAGGACGGAAAGATGATTGATGAGTTAGTGAGACAGTACTCTGATTTTAACCGGATTTTTCCGGAATTAAGTATTATAAAGAAACGGGAGTTCTTAAGCAGCATATTAGAGAAGGTAGTCTGGGATGGTGAATTGGCGCATATTTATCTAAAGAGCCCGGTGCATAAAAAGCACCGGGCCCTTTATTCTCTTTTATGGGGGAAATATAAGCAGCAGTGGGAGACAAAATTTCCTCAATCGTACCATCGCATTGCCGCATCCGCTCGGGCCGACAATTGCCACAAACTCACCTCTGTTCAGCTGAAATGATATATTACGCAAGGCCTGTGTTTCGCCGCTTAGACTATGATAGGAAAAGCACACGTTCCGGCAGGTCAAAATAGGCTGATTCATAATGATCCCTCCAATTTCTTATAGTTTAGTTTATGATTTTGTCGGATTTATGTGTAAAATCCGATAAAAATACTTTCTTTTAAAACATTGAAAAGGGAAAAAAAATATGGTAGTATCAAAGTCAGATTTTAGAACCGGAAGGAGACTGACTATATGGCTCAATTATGGGGCGGACGTTTTACCGGAAAGACTGACCAGATGGTGTATGATTTCAATGCATCCATCACCTTTGACAAACGTCTGTTTAAACAGGATATAGAGGGCAGCATCGCACATGTGATCATGCTGGCCCGGCAGGGGATTTTGACAGGCGGGGAGAAGGATTCCATCATTAAAGGCCTTACAGGAATCCGCAACGATGTGGAGGAGGGAAGGCTCTCTATCACCGGGGAATACGAGGATATTCACAGCTTTGTGGAGGCGGTACTGACCGAGCGGATCGGAGAGGCCGGCAAAAAGCTCCACACGGGCCGCAGCAGAAACGACCAGGTGGCCCTTGACATGAAGCTTTATACGAGACTTGAGGTTCTGAATGTAACGGAATGTCTGAGGGAGCTCCTTGAAACGCTTCTGAGAATCATGGAAGGGAACCTTGCTACATATATGCCGGGCTTTACCCATCTGCAGAAGGCTCAGCCTACCACGCTGGCCCATCACATGGGGGCATACTTCGAAATGTTTAAGAGGGATGTGCTGCGGCTTCAGGATATTTATAAGAGAATGAATTACTGTCCCCTGGGCTCGGGAGCCTTTGCGGGAACTACTTATCCGCTGGACCGGGATTATACCTCCAGTCTTATGGGCTTTGAAGGGCCGACGCTTAACAGCATGGATTCCGTGGCGGACCGGGACTATCTGATCGAGTTCCTTGCGGCCCTCTCCACAATCATGATGCATCTGAGTCGCTTTTCAGAGGAAATCATTATCTGGAATTCAAATGAATACCGCTTTGTGGAGATTGACGACGGATTTTCCACCGGAAGCAGCATCATGCCCCAGAAGAAAAACCCGGACATTGCGGAGCTGGTCAGGGGCAAGACCGGCCGTGTCTACGGGGCCCTTATGAGTCTGCTCACTACCATGAAAGGGATCCCTCTCGCATATAATAAAGATATGCAGGAGGATAAGGAGGTCGCCTTTGATGCCATAGACACGGTGAAAAGCTGTCTGATTCTTTTTAACGGCATGCTCTCCACCATCAGATTCAATCATAAGGTCATGGAACAGAGCGCAATGCGGGGATTCACAAATGCGACAGATGCGGCGGATTATCTGGTTAACCGCAGCGTGCCCTTCCGGGATGCCCATGAAATTATCGGAAGGCTGGTATTGTACTGTCTGGAGAAAAACACCTCCATAGACGCATTGTCTCTCGAAGAGCTCAAGGAGATCAGTCCCGTGTTTGAGGCTGATGTCTATGAAGCCATAAGCCTTAAGACCTGCGTGGAGAAGCGGCTGACCGTGGGAGCGCCCGGGCGTGAGGCCATGGAGGATGTAATTGGGAAAAACAGGGAATTTCTCAAAGCCCTGAGTGAAGATACTAATGTCAACAATGAGGAGTGATGAAAAATGAGTGAAAAACTGAGAGTAGGTATTTTAGGCGGAACCGGCATGGTGGGGCAGAGATTTATCGCCCTGCTGGAAAACCATCCCTGGTTTGAGGTGACCACCATTGCGGCAAGTCCCCGTTCTGCCGGAAAAACTTATGAGGAAGCCGTAGGGGAGAGATGGAAGATGACGACTCCCATGCCCGAGGCGGTAAAAAGCATCCTGGTTATGAATGTAAACGAGGTGGAGAAGGTTGCTGACGAGGTGGATTTTGTGTTCAGCGCCGTGGATATGACCAAGGAGGAGATCAAAAAGATCGAGGAGGAGTATGCCAGGACAGAAACCCCTGTGGTTTCCAACAATTCGGCACACCGCTGGACACCGGATGTACCCATGGTGGTTCCGGAGATCAATCCGGAGCATTTTGACGTGATTCCTTTTCAAAAGAAGAGGCTTGGAACCGAAAGAGGATTTGTGGCCGTTAAGCCCAACTGTTCCATCCAGAGCTATGCGCCTGTTCTCACCGCATGGAAGGAATTCGAGCCTTACGAAGTGGTGGCATCCACCTATCAGGCAATCTCAGGTGCGGGAAAAACCTTTAAGGACTGGCCGGAAATGGTGGAGAACATCATTCCCTATATCGGCGGCGAGGAGGAAAAGAGCGAGAAGGAGCCTCTGCGGATCTGGGGTGAAATCAAAGACGGCGTGATTGTGCCCGCACAGTCCCCGGTTATCACCTGTCAGTGTATCCGTGTGCCTGTTCTCAACGGACATACGGCATCTGTGTTTGTAAAATTGAGAAAGGATCCCTCAAAGGAAGAGCTTATTGAAAAATTGGCAGGCTTTCAGGGACTGCCCCAGAAGCTTGACTTGCCCAGTGCGCCGAAGCAGTTTATCCAGTATCTGGAGGAGGACAACAGGCCGCAGGTAAATCTGGACGTGGATTTTGAAAAGGGCATGGGAATCAGCGTGGGACGTCTCCGGAAGGATACGGTGTATGACTGGAAGTTTGTGGGACTCTCACACAATACGGTGAGAGGCGCCGCAGGAGGAGCCGTGCTCTGCGCAGAGCTTCTGAAGGCCCAGGGATATATTTCCAGAAAAGAGTAGCATGGGAAAGAATTTATTTATTGCGGAGAAACCAAGCGTCGCAAGGGAATTTGCCAGGGTGCTGCAATTAAATGCCGGTAACCGTGACGGATATCTGGAATCTCAGGATGCCATTGTGACATGGTGCGTGGGGCATCTTGTCACAATGAGCTATCCCGAGGCTTATGACGAAAAATATAAGAGGTGGTCTTTGGAGACCATCCCCTTTATTCCCCTTGAGTTTAAATATGAAGTGATCGAAAGCGTTAAGAAGCAGTTTCAGATTGTCAGCGGGCTTCTCACCCGGCAGGATGTGGAAACAATCTATGTGTGTACGGACTCCGGACGGGAGGGAGAGTATATCTACCGTCTGGTGGAGCGTCAGGCCGGTGTAAAAGGAAAGAACAGAAAGAGAGTGTGGATTGATTCCCAGACAGAGGAGGAGATCAAGCGTGGGATCCGGGAGGCTAAGGATCTTTCTGAATATGACAATCTCTGTGCCGCCGCCTATCTGCGGGCCAAAGAAGATTATCTGATGGGAATCAATTTTTCGAGAGTGCTCACCTTAAAGTACGGAAACAGCATCAAATCTTATCTGAAGACGGACCGGGCGGTGGTGTCAGTGGGACGGGTCATGACCTGTGTGCTGGGGATGGTGGTGAACAGGGAGCGAGAGATCAGGGGGTTTGTGAAGACCCCTTTTTATCGTGTCCTTCTCAAGGAGCAGATATATGGCAGAAGCTTTGATTTTGAGTGGAGAGCCGTGGAGGGAAGCAGATATGCCTCCTCGCCCGTACTTTATAAGGAAAATGGCTTTAAGGAAAAGGAGAGCGCTCAGAAGCTCATCGATTTCCTGACGCAGGCACCTGTGGAGGATGCGGTTGTGGAATCTGCGGAAAAGAAAAAGGAGACGAAGAATCCGCCGCTTTTATACAATCTGGCCGAGCTTCAAAATGACTGCTCCAAATATTTTAAGATCAGTCCTGACGAGACGCTGCGGATTGCCCAGGAGCTCTACGAAAAGAAGCTGACAACCTATCCGAGAACGGATGCCCGGGTTCTATCCACGGCGGTTTCCAAGGAGATTCACAAAAATCTGAAGGGGCTTACCGGTTATGAAACCGTAAGAGATGAGGCGCAGCATGTTCTTGAGACAGGCTCATATAAGCAGATCGCAAAGACCAGATATGTTAATGATAAGCAGATCACGGACCACTATGCCATTATTCCCACCGGACAGGGGCTTGGGAGCCTGCGCTCTGTGAGCCAGACGGCGGCAAGGGTCTATGAGATTATAGTAAGACGTTTCCTGAGCATTTTTTATCCTGCGGCTGTGTACCGCAAAATAAACCTTGTCCTTGGCGTGAAGGGAGAAAAATTTTTTGCGGGATTCAGGGTGCTCGAGGAGGAGGGCTATCTTGCGGTAAGCCGTTTTTCCTTCTCCCAGAGGAAAGGAAATGCGCCGGGCGGCGGTGAAAATGCAAAGCCGGAAAAGGAAGGTCAGGGGGAGGGAGACTCCCCGGAGAATCAGGAGCTTGCCGAGACGGGAATCGACAGGGAATTTATGGAAGCGCTGAACAAAATACGCAAGGGCACAAAGCTTCCTCTTGGTGAGTTCTCCATCAAGGAGGGGGAGACCTCCCCGCCCAAGCGCTATAATTCCGGAACCATGATACTGACCATGGAAAACGCCGGACAGTTTATTGAGGACGAGGAACTGCGGGCGCAGATCAAGGGAAGCGGAATCGGAACCAGCGCCACCAGGGCGGAGATTCTGAAAAAGCTTGTGAATATCCAATATCTTGCCCTGAACAAGAAGACACAGATTATCACGCCAACGCTGATGGGGGAAATGATCTATGAGGTGGTAAGCAGTTCCATCCGCCCTCTGCTCGACCCGGCGCTCACTGCCAGCTGGGAAAAGGGGCTTACTATGGTTGCAGAGGGGACGATCACGCAGGAGGAGTATATGAAAAAGCTGGATGATTTTGTGAGGCGCAGAACCAATATCGTAAAGCAGCTGAGCAATCAGGTTGCCTTAAACCGGCAGTTTCATGCGGCGGCCCAAAACTATAAGAAATAGTTATAATTGTATGGAAATTGATTCCCGCAGGCATTTGACGAATGCTGCGGGGAGGTTGACTTGACAGATTTACGGAGGAAAGCAGAATGGCTGATTTTGGCATCAATGAAATGCAGGAAATGCAGAGAGCCCTGCAGGATAGATATAAGAACAGATGGGAGCCGATCTGTGTGGAAACAGGAGCGAACAAACTGCTCTGGATGGTGGGAGAGATTGGCGAAGTCATTGATATTGTCAAGAAGAATGGTGGGTTGAATGCAGCTACGGATGAAAAACTACGCAAAGATTTGATTGAAGAAATGGCGGATGTGCTTATGTACTACAATGACGTAATGCTTTGCTATGGAATTACTGCGGAAGAATTGAAGCAGACATATGTAGAGAAATTTGAAAAGAATTTGGAGCGCTGGCAATATTAATCTTTATAACGAAATAAAGGAGAATCAGTATGGAACAATTTGAAATCAGCAATCTTTACAACCTGGACGAGACTATCGCGTCAGAGCTTATGGGCCGGGCCCGGTATCCCTGGGAGCTGCTCTCCCAGATCGGCGGCTTTATTCTTGAGCTGGGAAGCAGGCTCCCCAGGGATCGTTTTACGGAGGTGAAGGAGCATGTCTGGATCGCCAATTCCGCAGCCGTGGCTCCGACTGCCTGCATCAACGGCCCCGCCATTATTGACGAGGAGGCGGAGATCCGTCACTGTGCCTTTATCAGAGGCAATGCCATTGTGGGTGCGGGAGCTGTGGTGGGAAATTCCACGGAGCTGAAGAACGTGATTCTTTTTAACAAGGTGCAGGTGCCTCATTACAATTATGTGGGCGACAGCATTCTCGGCTTTAAAGCACATATGGGTGCCGGCTCCATTACCTCCAACGTAAAGAGCGATAAAACTCTGGTGGTGGTAAAAAACGGGGAGAAGAAGGTGGAAACCGGCCTCAAAAAGTTCGGTGCCATGCTGGGGGATCACGTGGAGGTGGGCTGCAACAGCGTCCTGAATCCCGGTACCGTGATCGGAAGAAATTCCAACATTTATCCCACCTCCATGGTAAGGGGATGTGTCCCTGAGGGAAGCATTTTTAAGAAACAGGGCGAAGTCGTCAAAAAACATTGATTTTTGTTTCAAAAGTGCTGGATTTTTTATGCAATTTATGCGAAAATATAACACGGTAGCAGTTGTGTAGAAACGTTAAAAAATATCTACATATTGAAAGGAGTTTTCACATGATTTATTCAAAAGAAGTTGAAGAAATGTGTACAGTAGCACAGGGTGTTCATCATGGCTGTGCGCCGATCCCCGAAGAAGCTAAGTGGGTTCAGGCAAAAAAAGTGGAAGACATTTCCGGTCTGACACACGGCGTAGGCTGGTGTGCGCCTCAGCAGGGTGCCTGCAAGCTGACTCTGAATGTGAAAGAGGGTATCATCCAGGAAGCTCTGGTTGAGACTATCGGATGTTCAGGCATGACTCATTCCGCAGCTATGGCTGCCGAAATCCTTCCCGGCCTGACCGTGATGGAAGCATTAAATACTGACCTTGTATGCGATGCTATTAATACAGCAATGAGGGAATTATTCTTACAGATCGTTTACGGACGTTCCCAGAGCGCTTTCTCCGAGGACGGACTTCCTGTAGGCGCGGGTCTTGAGGATCTTGGAAAGGGTCTCAGAAGCCAGGTGGGTACTATGTACGGCACTTTGAAGAAGGGTCCCCGTTATCTGGAAATGGCCGAAGGTTATGTGACAGGCATCGCGCTTGACGCTGACAATGAGATCATTGGCTATAAGTTCGTTAACCTTGGCAAGATGACTGACTTCATCAAGAAGGGTGATGACCCTACAACTGCATATGAGAAATCCTGCGGGCAGTATGGCCGTGTAGATGATGCTGTTAAGATCATCGACCCGAGAAAAGAATAATTATAGGAGGAATGATAAAATGGCATTATTCGAATCATATGAAAGAAGAATTGATAAAATCACTTCTGTTTTAAACTCTTACGGCA
>CAJUIO010000013.1:43378-51278 GCA_910586025.1 uncultured Lachnospiraceae bacterium | reverse complement strand
ACTTTTCCGGGCTTTGTTGGGTGCTTTAGGCTTATGTGGGAGCCTTCCTGATTGATGGGGTACCATCCATCTTTGCGAAGCGTCTTTAGTATTTCCCGAACTGTCATATTGTGTCCTCCTTATATTATGTATTATGCGCCTTTTTTATGCGCATATCAATAGTTTTTGCGTATAAATTATGCGTATTTTGCAAAACATAGGATAGGGATCTCCTTAACATTGGCAAAGCTGAGAAAGATCACAGGCCGGGTTCCCTGCAGAGTGCGATATTTTTTTTCCTTCCATATGGAGAGACCCTCGAAAAGATCTCCCCTGCCTGCATATTCATGAGAGAAAAATTTTACAAGCATACTCATATTTAATGTTTTGCCAAAGCGTCTGGGACGTGTGATCAAGGTCACATCATCATCTGCCTCCCACCACTGGCGGATGAAATCTGTCTTATCAGTGAAAAAGTTATTATTTATCCGGATTTTTTCAAAATCCTATTCGACAAGTCTTCACAGCCAGAAGTCTGTTCCGGTAAAGACTCAAAATAATCAGTTTCAATGGTATTCTCCTCTGCGTGATGATTGGTGTTTGGGGACAGTGTAAACTATGTCCCAGGGGAAAGGTCAGGGGGAACTGAAACTTTCCTTGTAAAATGCGGTTCAAAATGATATACTTGATTCTGGTAAAGCTATGAGAAAACAGGAGTCGGACAAGTGAACGAAAACAGACCTGCAGATAATAAGGAAAGTACATTAAAGGGGCTGCGGATTCAGTCTCTCAGTCTTTGGATGGTTGGTGCCACAATCGTGGTATCTCTTTTGATCGGAAGCGGAATCGGTGATGCCATGCGGCATCACCGGGATCTGGCGGATATGACGCAGAAATATATTTTGACGCAGAACAATGTGAAGGATTTGCTGATGGGCACCGATTATCTGACAGAGCAGTCCCGCTTTTATGTGGTCACCGGGGACTGTGGCTATGCGGAAGCATATTTCAGGGAAGCGAATGTGGACCGCAGGAGAGACGGGGCGCTTGAAAAGATCAGGAACAATCTGCAGGGACATGACGATAATGTCCTGAGGATGTCCGAGGAGGCTCTGGATCTCTCGAACGAGCTGATGGATCTTGAGATTCACGCCATGAAGCTGGCAGCCCTTGCCTTTGGCGAGGATATAGACGGGTTGGCCCCGGAAATACGGGATTATTCTTTGACAGAGGAAGAAATTGCTCTTAGTGTGCAGGAAAAATCACAGGCGGCCTTTCGGCTGATTTTCGGGCCGGAGTATAGCGGGGAAAAGAGAAAGATAGAGGAAAAGCTTGAAGGGGTCAGTGAGAGCGCAATTGCCATCTGCAGCGCACAGCAGGTTGCGAGCGAGACGGGTATGAGGAGTGCGCTTATCCGTCAGGGTGTTTACACGGTTCTGATCGTGCTGTTGGTGGTATTATCCTATATCATGATAGCGGTGCTGATCCTAAGACCAATCCGGATTTATGTCAACTGTATTAAGAACAATCATGTTCTGGATATTACCGGTGCCTATGAATTTAAATATTTTGCGGCTACCTACAATAACGTGTATGAGATGTCCATGGAACAGCAGGATGTGCTCCGAAGAAAGGCGGAGTGCGACGCCCTCACGGGTCTTCTCAACAGACAGGCTTTTGAACAGCTCAAGCAGCAGCTTCACGGGATTAGCATGCCGATTGCCCTTTTACTGATAGATGTGGATGTATTCAAGTCCATTAACGACACGTACGGCCATGAGGTTGGGGATCAGGCCCTGATCAAGGTGGCGCAGCTTCTTAGCCAGAGCTTCCGTACGGCGGATTATGTTCTGCGGATCGGAGGGGACGAATTTGCGGTTGTCATGGAAAAAATGCAGTCGGAAAAGAAGCAGATCATCAGTGACAAGATTGATAAGATCAATTGGGAGCTGCAGCATCCTGTGGGTGATTTTCCCAAGTATTCTGTCAGTGTAGGCGCAGCCTTCTCTGAAAACGGATACGAGGACGAGATATTCCGCCAGGCGGACCGTGCGCTGTACCACACCAAGGAGAACGGCAGATGCGGGTATACCTTTTACAATCCGGATGAGGAATGGGCGGGGCTGACTTAAGAGTTAATGAGTTATGAAAGGGAGCAGTAGGGAATGAAGGGACTTAAGTATGAAGACATTGTGAACCGATGGGGAGTGTTTGAGGCACAGATCGAGGGGCCGTCCGGGGGAAATCCCTTTACGGAGCACAGTGTGCGGGGGATTTTCAAGAGCAGTGAAGAGATGGTGGAGTGTGAAGGCTTTTATGACGGAGACGGGATTTACCGTGTCCGTTTTATGCCGTCTTTTGAGGGGATGTACTTTTTCGAGATCACATCCGATTTTTCGGAAAAAAAGACGGGGAGCTTTTTCGTCCTTCCTCCAAGAGAGAGGAATCACGGACCGGTGAGGGTTAAGGATACCTGGCATCTGGTTTATGAGGACGATACTCCTTATTTTTCCATAGGAACCACATGTTACGTCTGGACACATCAGACAGACGAGCTGATTGAACAGACCTTGAAAACGCTGTCGGAAAGCGCATTTAACAAGATTAGGATGTGTGTTTTCCCAAAGCATTATGATTATAACCTGGGAGAACCGAGATCCTATCCCTATGAGGGGACTCCGGTGGATTCCTCATGTATTACAAAGGATAATTTTGGGGATTACACGGGTAAGACGGAAGGCAACTGCTGGGATTTTGAGAGATTTCATGTTTCTCATTTCCGTCATCTGGAAAAGTGTATCTGCCGGCTGGAGGAGCTGGGAATCGAGGCGGATCTGATCCTGATGCACCCCTATGACAGATGGGGATTTTCCTCCATGAAACCGGAGGATGACGACAGATATCTCAAATACGTGACGGCAAGGCTTTCCGCTTTTCACAATGTGTGGTGGTCTTTGGCAAACGAGTATGATTTGATGACGGCAAAGAGCCGGAAGGACTGGGAACGCTTTGCGGAGATTATCTGCGAAAATGATCCTTATCAGCATATGTGCTCTATTCACAACTGTATTGAACACTATGATTACAGCCGTCCCTGGATCACGCACTGCAGTCTGCAGAGAAATGATCTGTATAAGAGCGCCGAGCTGGTGAATCAGTGGAGAGAGAAATATAAGAAACCGGTGATCATGGATGAGATGGGATACGAGGGAGACATTCAGCACGGCTGGGGAAACCTTACCGGGGAGGAGATGCTGCGCAGATTCTGGGAGGCTGCCTGCAGGGGTGGATATCCCGGACACGGAGAGACCTATGAGAACGACAGAGATATTCTCTGGTGGTCTCATGGCGGGAAGCTTTGCGGCGAGAGCCATAAGAGATTCGCTTTCCTGCTTGATGTCATGAAGCAGACTCCGGGAAGCGGCCTCATGCCTTATCCGGCAGGCTGGGATGAGGTATGCGCGGTACCACAGGAGAAGGGGCGAAGAGAGGGCGTAAAGGACTATTACCTGTTTTACTACAGCTTTATGCGCCCATCCTTCCGGGAATTCCATTTTGATGACGAATCGGAATGGAGTGTGAGAGTGCTGGATACCTGGAATATGACAGTGGAGGATGCCGGGATTTTCAGAGGAAGATTCCGGGTGGATCTTCCGGCGAGACAGTATATTGCCGTTCAGATCAGGCGGATAAAGGAAACGGAATAGAGTTACAAAAAGGGGCTGCGGCGCAAAGGGGTTTCATTCCCTTTGCGCTGCGGCCCCTTTTGCTGAAAGCATCAGCTCTCAGACATTCTCTTTTGCCGCTGCGGAGGCAAGCGCTCTGTATTTTGCCTTTTCCTCCGCCATTTCCTCAACGGTTTTCTCCTTTAAAGTGAATCCCTTTGCAAAACGGCAAGGCACGGTTTTGTTCTCAAGCCTCTTTTTCGCAAGCGCAATCTCCTCTTTGTATTGAGGAAGCCAGGCATCTCCTGCCACAAGCATCTCGTCAACCATCTGTATGATTTCATCGGGGGTACACACTGCGCCGGTAAGGGGATCCATCATGGCAGCCTGGCGCAGCAGATTGATATCCGCATGAACCGCAGCCTCCACGGCCAGCTTCTGAACCCAGACGCTCTGAGAGCAGATAGCGGCACAGCCCAGAGGCAGATCGCCAACACTGGGAATGGACACACCGTTGTAATCCACATAACAGGGCACCTCCACCACGCACTCATCCGGCAGATTGGTAATGGTTCCGTTGTTCATAACATTGAAGTGTCCTCTGTACACACGCCCTGTCTCAAGACCTTCGATAATATAGCTGCCGTGCTCCGTGGAACGGTTTTCAGGGATGAATTTCTTGGCGGGTTCCTTGAGCCAGTTGGGAAAATCTGTCTCGAACCAGTTGCGGCTTTCCTTGCACACCCGCAGATATCCTGCGGTCTCGCCCTGGATCCAGCTGCTGAAATTGATCCATTTTTCCATATCCTCCGGGCGCTTCCTGTACCAGGAAAGATATTCGGAAAGGTGGCCGTTGGACTCGGTGGAGTAGAAGCCGAAGTTTTTCATTACGTCAAGGCGGATGTTTTCATTCTCCGCAAATTCAGCCTGCTTCATCAGCTCATACAGCTCTCCTGTGCGTTCCACACCGTCAGTCTTCACGCTGATATACCAGGTCTGATGATTGAGGCCGGCGCAGATAATATCCACATCCTTTTTCTCCCTTCCCAGGGCTTTCGCAATCTGTTCATGACCGTGCTGTACGCCATGGCACAGACCGTAGGTTTCCACCTTGCCGTATTTATTGCAGGCCCAGGTTACCATTGCGTTGGGATTGGAGTAATTGAGCAGAATGCAGCCGGGAGCGGCAACCTCCCGGATGTCCTTACAGAAATCCAGCATGGCGTGAATTCCTCTCTGGCCGTACATGATGCCGCCGATACACAGGGTATCGCCAACACACTGGTCAACGCCGTATTTCAGAGGGATTTCCACATCCGTGGCGAAGGCCTCCAGCATGCCGATCCGCACACAGTTGATCACGTATTTTGCATCCCTAAAGGCCTCCCTCCTGTCGAGAGTGGAGTGAATTTTGATGGAAAGCCCGTTTTCCTCAATGTCTCTCTGACACAGCTCGGTCACCATCCTCAGATTGTCGGGATTGATGTCTGTGAAAGCAATTTCAATGTCGTGGAATTCAGGGACAGTCAGAATATCTGCAAGAAGACCTCTTGTGAATCCGATGCTGCCCGCACCGATAAATGCAACCTTGAATGACATGATAAATACCTCTTTTCTGTAATATTTTGATAGTTTACGGCCGGGTAACTATGTGCTATGCTGAAAGCAGCGTAAAATCCATAATTACCTTGAATTTAATCTTATCTTAGGACAGGAAGGATTTCTTTTCAAGCGTAATAATTTGATAAAAGAGGTAAATTTTTGATGGATAGAGGATCAAGGGATCAGTGTGACGACTATGGATTTCGTTTTTTGGATAATGTGGAGGAGCCTGCGGTCTGCCTGATTGCGGTGGGATGGCAGAGAAGACATGACGGAAGCTATTACTGGAATAATCAGCACAGGCCGGACAGCTATCTCTTTCAGTATACACTGAGCGGAAGCGGGACATTGAAAACCGGGGACGGCATCTTCAAGGTGAAAAAGGGGGAAGCGTTTTTCCTGAAGCTGCCAGGAGAGGAAGCTTACTATTTTGATGAAAATCAGGATCAGGCACCCTGGGAATTTGTATATCTTATGGTTGGGGGAAAGGGAGTTTCTTCTTATTATCAGTATGTTTTGAATCATTTGGGCGGGATCATGTCACTGCCTGCGTACCATCCTGCCATTAAGCAGCTCTGGGATCTGTATTTTCAGGCAAAGAACGGACTGATCCAGAACGCCTTCATGGCAGACGGGGAAGCGTTCCGCTTTCTGTGCTTTCTGTGTGACGTTAGCAGTGCCAGGGAGCGCCGTTCCAGTCTTACGGACAGGGCGAAGGCTTATATGGAGCGCAATTTTGACAGACAAATTACGCTCTCCGAGACAGCGGAATATCTGGGAGTCTCCCAGAGCCATCTTTCAAGGGAATTTGTGAGATACACAGGGGAACAGCCTGTCCGGTATCTGACGAAGGTGCGGCTTGAGCATGCCATAAAGCTGCTTCATTCCACACAGCTTGGATTGGAAGAAGTCAGCAGATCCTGCGGTTTTTCAGACAGCAACTATTTCAGCAAGGTATTCAAGCGGTATATGAAGACATCCCCGGGTCAGCTTCGAAAACAGCTGAAGGCCCAGGGATATGTGAGCGTCAGGGTATAGGCTGTCAGGGCAGTGCGGAATTATCCGTAATCATATCAATTCCCCTGCGTAGGGTTGCCTCGTCAATCATTCCCATGGCACCGGTGATCAGGTATCCGTCCCTGTCGATAAAGACCGTGGTGGGCAGGGAGGAAATCCCGTATAGATACGAAGCCTCCTGACTGGTGTCAAAATAGACGGGGAAGGCGTAATCCTGTCCGTCGATATAAGCCCTGGCTGTCTCTACGGTCTCTCTTCCCCCGTCCGTTGAGTTGATCATGAGAAAAGTCACCTCATCGCCAAGCTCACGGTAAACGGTGTCAAATTCCGGCATTTCAGCCTTACAGGGCGGGCACCAGCTTGCCCAGAAATTGATTACGACAGGCTTTCCGACAAAGTCGGAAAAGTTAACGGTATTCCCTTCCTGATCCTCTACCGAAAAGTCGGGAGCGGCGATACGCTCCGGCTCCTGTGCTTCACCGGTCTGTGCAGAATCGGCGGCCTGAGAGGAAGCATCGGGCTCCTTTGATTCATTATCCTGGGCCGGAGAGACATCTGTCCCGGCCAGACGGTCAGCGCCCTGGGGCGCATAGTTTTTACTGAGATTCTGGTAGAGCAGAAAGCTTATAAGTATAACCAGTACAAAAGCGGCACCGCCAATCAGCACCTTTAATTTTTCATTCATAATTACTGCCTTTCTGAAAGATAAATTCGTATACCTGCGGAATGCGCAGACAAATGGATTCCGGGAAATGTCTTATATGCCATGAAGTCAGGCTTTACCTGAATGAGAGCAATGACAGAAACCGTCCCATGAGTCCGGTCATCATCAATACACCTATAATCAGCAGAAAAACACCTGAGATCATGTTGATGATTCTGTAATGGGTCTTGATCCACCCAAAGGCGGTTTTGAGCCTGTCGATCAGGAGAGCGCTGATTACGAAGGGGATGCCAAGTCCCAGAGAATAGCAAAGAAGCATCAGGATGCCCCAAACGGCGGATCCCTGCTGGGAGGCTAGCATCAGGGCGGAACCGAGGAAGGTGCCGACACAGGGGGTCCATCCAATGGAAAAAACGATTCCGAAAAGCAGGGAGGAGAGGAGGCCGGGTTCTTTTACGGTAAGATCCTTCCGATAGGTTTTGTTCAGAGGATTAATCCTGATCCATCCCAGAAAATTGAGTCCAAATATGACTACGATGAGCCCGGTGACAAGATTTACAATCGTGCTGTGGCGCTGCAGAACGAGTCCGAGGCTGCCGGCAAAGGCACCGAGAGCCACAAACACAAGAGTAAATCCGCAGACAAAGCCAAGGGCATTTATCAGGGCTGTTTTTTTTGACTTTCCGTCTGTGCCGCCGCCTGCAAAATAGGAGACATATACGGGAAGCATGGGAAGCAGGCAGGGAGATATAAAAGTAATGATCCCTTCCAGAAATGAGATAACATACTGCATGAGTCAAAATCCTTTCTTTTCACTGATCTTTCCCTTATCATAAATGATTTATCCGTACTTTACAACAAAAAAGGCAGCTGTCATAAATTCTGCGGCTGTCCCGGGCTGTTTTCCAATGCAGCCAGCCGGGACTGGAGCTCGGCAATCTGTTTTTGAGCATCAGCGAGCTCTGACTTAGTA
>CAJUIO010000013.1:0-43278 GCA_910586025.1 uncultured Lachnospiraceae bacterium | reverse complement strand
CCGGGACTGGAGCTCGGCAATCTGTTTTTGAGCATCAGCGAGCTCTGACTTAGTATCAGCGAGCTCTGACTTAGTATCAGCAAGCTCCGATGCAGCATCTGCGAGCTCCGATCTGGTATGTTCCAGTTGCTCCAGGGCGCGCTGCTGATCCCGGGCCACGGTGCGCTGAATGCGGTAGTATTCCTCGCGATCCTCGCACTGCCGGCGGATTTGATCGTTGGCAGTGAGCTTATACAGGGTTTCGGCAGCTTCGGAAATAAATTCATTTTTTACTGTAAGCATTTTGATTTCCTCCCAGGTAGTGGCTTTGAAAAGCTTGGCCCAGCAGTGAATCTGGTAACGTTTGTCCTGCATCGTGGCCAAATGAATATGTTTTAAGTCTAACACGGAAAGACGGAACTTGTCACTGTAAATCGTATGCTTTCTTACATTCATCAGCTTATAGGTGGCATAAAATTCCGGATGCTGCGGAAAAAGTGTGAAATCCAGAATTCCAATGTGGACCACCGGCTTTGTCTCGGCATAATCCTGTCCCTTATAAAGCTGATCAAAACTGCGGCACAGATAGCTTAAGGAGCGTTCCGGCCAGTTACCGATGTTGAGCACCTGCATTTCCAGATTGATGACAGTGGAATTGTTCATAAGAACCTTTACATCCAGAAAAAATGTTTTCTCTGTCATTGAGTCGCCCAGCTCGATGGGATTTTCGATGAAGGCCGAATGGATCTGTCCGGGGCTTATGTGCATCAGAGAACAGATAAGCCCCTTTAAGACCATATTGTTTTCCTGCAGCAGAGCGCGGAAAAGATAATCATTGGTCAGGCTGTATGGCAGCGGACCGGATGCTTTGTTCAGAGAAAAGGAATTGCCTGTGGAGCTGATGATCTGGATCATAGATTTGAACCTCCTGCGTAATAAATATTTGGGGTAAAATAGATAACAATTGAAAATCAGAAGTCTGAACAAGGTAGAAATTCTGAATTAGACTATCTGAATTCTTTATAACACGGCGGCGTGGCGGTGTAAATATTTTTTTCGTAATCGGGATGTAGAAAAAAGCAAGTGAATTTCCTGAGAAAAATTGCAGGGACAACAATATGTGGTGTCTTTCCGAAGAAACTAAGGAGTGGTACACAAGATATGGTATTGTACACTTTTCCTTTTCTGCTGTAAAACAGCAATCCTCATTGAGTTATCAACAGAGGGATGGTACAATATGGAGGGAGGGTTGGAATGAAAAAGATATATATTGACAGGACCGTAAACGCAGGCTGTACCGGCGTATGGGTAAAGGATGCGCAGGCAGTATCGGCGGGAGCCACGCTCTATGTCATGAGTGCAAAGGAGGATGGTCCGGAATACAGACGCATTGAGAAGGAATATGATATCCATTTCTTCTTTGAGGGGAAAAATGTTCCAGGCATTGATTCGCCCGGAGGAATTGACTTTTACACAATTCCCCAGGTGGATATTTTTGCTGCTGACAGCACAGGCGGGTTTTTCGGTACCGTGGGCGGAACGACGGATCCGGAGGGAGAGCTTCCCATCTGCTATATTGACGGGGAGCGAAAATGCTTTATGATTGCAGTAAACGGAAGAAGCTTTCTGGATTCTCTGCCGGATTGGGGAAAAGACAGGGTTCCGGCGGAGGACATCCGTTTTTTTCCATCCAGACAGGAGGCGGCGAGGGCGGAGGAATTTATTCATTCTTATGATACCGTCTTCAATAATATAGAAGAAAGGTATCGGGAAATTCTGGGGGAAAACCTGGTGGGGATCTATGTCCACGGCTCCATAGCCTTTGGCTGCTTTACCTGGGAGACGGGAGACATTGATTTTATTGTGGTCATAGACAGCCCGCTTGAACAGTGCGAAAAGGAGAGCCTGATCCGGGCGCTGCTTGATCTTGATGAAAAAGTTCCTCCAAAGGGACTGGAAATGAGTGTGGTTTTGAGGAGGAATTGTGATCCCTTCGTCTATCCCACTCCCTTTGAGCTGCATTTTTCTAATGCCCACAGGGAAAACTGTAAGAAGGATTTGTTTTCCTACTGCCGGGACATGCATGGAACGGACAGGGATCTTGCGGCTCATTTTACGGTGATACGGAAGGCGGGCTTCGCCCTCTGCGGCACGGATGCTGCTTCCTTGTTCGGCGAGGTGCCGGAAGAGGCTTACCTTGACAGTATAAAGAGAGATGTGGCGCAGGCTGGGAGCGAAATCCTGGAAAACCCGGTCTACATGATCCTGAATCTCTGCAGAATCCTTGCCTATATAAGGGAAAAGCTTGTGCTTTCCAAAAGGCAGGGCGGACAGTGGGGACTGAAAAATCTGTCCGGGGAATACCGTCCCATGATACGCAGGGCGCTGCAAAGCTATGCCGGACGGGGGGAGTTTCGGGAGGAGGAAGCAAGGCTTGCGGCATTTGCACAAGAGATGACTGCGGAGTGTAAAATCTAACAGAAAAAGGAGAAAAAGCATATGTTAAAGGAAGGAACAAAGGCACCCTCATTTGAGCTGCCGGATCAGAACGGAACCATTCACACATTGGAGGAATACAGGGGCAGAAAGGTGATTCTGTATTTTTATCCCAAGGACAACACGCCGGGCTGCACGAAGCAGGCCTGCGGATTCGGAGAGCTTTATCCGCAGTTTCAGGAAAAGGGTGCGGTGGTGCTGGGTGTCAGCAAGGACAGTGTGGCTTCCCACAAAAAATTTGAGGAAAAGTTCGGCCTGCCCTTTGTGCTGCTGTCGGATGTGGAGCTTGCGGCGATCAAGGCCTATGACGTATGGCAGGAAAAGAAAAACTACGGAAAGGTTTCCATGGGAGTGGTGCGAACAACCTATCTGATTGATGAGGAGGGTGTGATTATAAAAGCCCTTGGCAAGGTTAAGACAGAGGAAAATCCCCGTCAGATGCTGGAAGAGCTGGGATGAGGATCATTATTTCCCCGGCAAAAAAGATGAACGTGAACACGGATGATCTTCCGGTGGAGGGGCTCCCGCCTTTTTTGGAGCAGACGGAGCTCCTCCTTGAGGCTGTCCGGAAAATGAGCTTCACTCAGGTCAGGGAGCTTTGGAAGTGTAATGAAAAGCTTGCGAGGCTGAACTATGAGAGATTTGCCCGGATGGATCTGAACCGGGCTCTGACTCCGGCCATACTGGCTTATGAGGGACTGCAGTATCAGCATATGGCGCCAACGGTGTTTTCCGAGACGGCGCTCTCCTATGTGAGAGAGCATTTGAGAATCCTTTCCGGTTTTTACGGGATGCTCTCTCCCTTTGACGGCGTGGTCCCCTACCGGCTTGAAATGCAGGCTGCCCTGTCTGTGGACGGGAAGAAGGATCTCTATGATTTCTGGGGAGACAAAATTTACCGGAGCCTCTGGGACGGGGACAGAACGGTGGTCAATCTGGCTTCCAGGGAGTATTCCGGGGCGGTGGAAAAGTATCTTCAGCCTGAGGACCGGTTTATCACGGTGGTTTTCGGGGAGCTTGCCGGCGGATGCGTGAAGCAGAAGGGAACCTTTGCCAAGATGGCCCGGGGCGAGATGGTACGGTTCATGGCCGAAAATAATATAGAGGAGCCTGAGGGCATAAAACGGTTCGAGGGTCTTGGTTATCGCTATGCCGGGGAGTATTCCTCCCGGGATACGTGGGTGTTTCTGATGAAGAAATCAATTTCCTGTTGAAAAAAAGAATATTCAGTGCTAAGATAGCCATGTTACATATTTTTTATCATGACGGCGGATATTTATATCCGGGAACGGAAAAATTTCTGTCGTTTATGGATTCAAACAGGAGGATAGTTATGAAAAAGAAGATTTTATCACTGATTCTTGCTTCTGTAATGGTACTTTCCCTGACAGCCTGCGGCGGTTCGGACAAGCAGGCGGCTCCGGAGACTACCGATGCGGCAGCGGAAAACACAGACACATCATCCGAAAATGATGCGCAGGCGGAGCCGGAGGCAGATACGGATGCGGACGCACAGGCAGAGCAGGCTCCCGCCGAGAGCGAGGCGGAAGGTGAGGAAGCTCCCGCGGAAGGCGGAGCGGCTTTGAAGGTTGCCATCGTGAGCAGCCCGTCAGGCGTGGATGACGGTTCATTTAACGAGGATAATTACAACGGTATCTTAACTTTTATAGAGTCTAATCCGGAGACTACTGTTAACCCGGTGCAGGAGCCCACAGGAGACGTGGCTGCTGCTGTACAGGCAGTTGCGGATATCGTGGCTGACTATGACGTGATCGTATGCTGCGGCTTCCAGTTTGCAGGAATTGCCACGGTGGCACAGGAAAATCCCAACGTGAAATTTGTCCTGGTTGACTCCTTCCCTTCCGATGCGGACGGCAACGAAGTGGTAGTGGACAACATTTATGCAATGCAGTTTGCTGAGCAGGAATCCGGTTTCTTTGCGGGAATGGCGGCAGCGCTTGAGACAGTCTCAAACAAGGTTGCGGTTGTAAACGGTATCGCTTATCCCTCCAATGTAAACTATCAGTACGGATTTGAGTGCGGCGTGAAATATGTAAATGAGACAGAGGGCAAGAGCGTTGAGATCGTTGAGCTTGCATCTTATGCGGGAACGGACGTAACCGGCGCTAACGTGGGCGGCAACTACGTGGGATCCTTTGCGGACGAGGCGACCGGAAAGGTAATCGGAAACGCTCTGATTGCGGAAGGCGTTGACATTGTGTTCGTGGCGGCAGGTGCGTCAGGAAACGGTGTCCTCACGGCAGTGAAGGAAGCGGAAGGCGTTAAGTTTATCGGATGCGACGTTGACCAGTACGACGACGGTGCAAACGGTGACAGTAATGTGGTACTTACCTCCGCACTTAAGGTAATGCATCTTAATGTGGAGAGGTCTCTGAATGCAATCGTTGACGGCTCTTTCAAGGGAGAGAACGTGGTTCTTCAGGCTGATACGGATTCCACAGGCTATGTGAACGCAGAGGGAAGAAATCAGCTTTCCGCAGAGACCATTGCAAAGATCGATGCGGCTTATGAGCTGGTTAAGTCTGGCGCAATCGTGCCCGCTGCCAACTTCAACGGCGTCACACCCGATGATTTTGCATGGTAACGCGCAGGGGCTGCCATAACTTTCAGAATTGAAAACAGACACGGAAAGGCCGCAGGGAAATTTTCTCTGCGGCCTTTTAAATCCACACTTTCTATTGTGCGAATTTTCATGTATAATCATATTATAGTTTGCAATTTTTCTGAAAGGAGCACTTACATGTCTGATTACATTATTGAGATGAACCATATCACCAAGCGGTTCCCGGGTATTGTAGCCAACGATGATGTCTCCATCAAGGTGAAAAAGGGCGAGATCTACGCTCTTCTTGGTGAGAACGGCGCCGGCAAGTCCACCCTGATGAGCATGCTTTTTGGTATGTACGAGCCGGATGAGGGCGAAATCATCATCCGGGGACAGAAGGTCAAGATTCTCTCGCCAAGCCATGCCACCGAGCTGAATATCGGCATGGTGCACCAGCATTTTAAGCTGGTCAGCAACTACACCATTGCGGAAAACATCATTATGGGCATGGAACCGGTGAAAAAGCATCTGGGTTTCATCAAGAGCGTGGATATCAAAAAGGCCAATCAGGAGATTCTGGAGCTTTCCCGGAAATTCGGACTGGAAGTGGATCCCACTAAGGTAATTGAAGATGTAAATGTCTCGATTCAGCAGAGGGTGGAAATTCTGAAAATGCTCTACCGGGAGGCGGAAATCCTGATCTTTGACGAGCCCACGGCGGTTCTCACCCCTCAGGAGATCGAGTTCCTCCTGGAAATCATAAAGGGCCTTCGCAAAGACGGCAAGACTATTATCCTGATTACCCACAAGCTGGAGGAGATCAAGAAGGTGGCTGACCGCTGCGCAATCCTGTGCAGGGGAAAGCTGATTGCCGTGCTGGATGTGGCGGCAACTGACACGAAGACCATGGCGAATATGATGGTGGGCCGTGAAGTAAGCTTTACGGTGGACAAGAAGGAACCCAAATTTGGCAGGGAAATTCTGAAGGTGGAAAACCTGACGGTAAAAAATGAGGATAAATTTGATCTGGTAAAGGATGTGAGCTTTACCATCCATGCGGGGGAGATTTTCGTGATTGCGGGAGTTTCCGGCAACGGCCAGGTGGAGCTTGCGGATGCGGTGGCCGGGCTTTTGAAGCACAGCGCCGGCAGGGTAATCTTAAACGGTGCGGATATTTCCAATTACACTATCCGCAGACGGAATCTTGCGGGGATCTCCTACATACCCGAGGACCGGCATAACGTGGGGCTCGTGATGGACTTTTCCCTCTCGGACAACCTGGCTCTCAAGAATTACTTCGAGGAGCCCTTTTCCGGGAAGGGGATCGTGAGGGAGGGCGAGTTTGCCGCCTACGGCGAGAGGCTGATTCGGGAGTACGATATCAGAAGCAGCCAGGGGAACAACACCATTGTCCGGTCCATGAGCGGAGGAAATCAGCAGAAGGCCATTATCGCAAGGGAGATCGAGCTTGGGAGTGATCTGATGATCTTCGTCCAGCCCACCAGGGGCCTGGATATCGGGGCCATTGAGAATATACACAGACAGATCGTGGCGCAGAGGGATGCGGGAAAAGCGGTTCTTCTGATTTCCCTGGAGCTTGACGAGGTTATGAACCTGGCGGACACCATCGGCGTAATCTATAACGGAGAGATTCAGAAGATTGCGGATGCGAAGACGTTAACTCCCGGCCAGGTGGGAGAATTTATGATGGGGGTGGGACACAAATGAAAAAGAAAAACGGCCTGATTCAAAAGATAATACTGTCCACTATAGGGCATGAGAAGAGACAAACCTATATGATTCCGGTCTTTTCCATCCTGATCAGTCTGATTGTGGGAGCCGTGGTGATTGCCTTTCTGGGAAAGAATCCTTTTCTGGCCTACTACAATCTGCTTCAGGGCTCCGGGCTTGCGCCCAAGGCCTCCTATGCGGGTTACAAGGGAATCATCACGGATTTTGCCAGCTTTCTCAATGCCCTGACCCCCATGCTGTTTGCGGCTCTTTCCGTGATAATAGCCCTGAAGGCGGGTCTCTTCAATATCGGCGTGTCCGGGCAGATGCTGGCTGCGGGATTCACGGCAACGATCCTTATCGGATACTCGGTTCTTCCTGCGGCTGTGGCAAAGCCGCTTGTGGTGGTAATCGGTTTTGTGATGGGTGCTCTGGTGGGTGCCCTTGTGGGATATTTCAAACACAAATTCAATATCAATGAGGTGGTTTCCACCATCATGCTGAATTATATCATTCAGTATATCGTGAGTTTTTTTATCAATACCTTTTATGTGGATCCTGTATCGAGACAGTCAAAGACCGTGGGAGCGGCCGGAAGACTGACGCTCACTGACGTGGTGATCGGCAGCTATAAGATGGACATTCCCCTGGGAATTCTTCTGGCTGCGGCAGGGATTGTGGTGACAGCCTTTCTTCTGAAAAAGACTACGCTGGGCTTTGAGATCAAGGCAGTTGGCAGCAGCGTGAGGGCGGCGGAATATGCGGGTATCCGGGTAGGACGCACCAGAGTGCTTGCCATGATGCTCTCCGGCGGCTTTGCGGGACTTGCGGGAGTGACCTACTATGTAGGCTACTTTGCCTCCATTCAGCCCAGAGTTCTGGCAGGCACGGGATATGATGCCATTGCGGTGGCCCTTCTGGGAAACAGCTCGCCTGTGGGAATCGTCTTTTCTTCCTTCCTGATTACGGTAATCTCCAAGGGGAGCACCTATATGAGCTCCGCCTCCGGCGTGCAGCCCGAGATCGCATCGGCTATCACGGGCGTGGTACTGCTGTTCAGCGCCTGCGGAGCCTTCGTGAAATACAAAGTTGACAGATGGAAGGAGGAGCGCTGATGAATACCATTATAATAGACGGACTGTCCTTTGCCCTGCCCCTGTTTATCATGGCGATCGGCGGAATCTACTGTGAGAGAAGCGGGATTACAAATCTGGCCATTGAGGGCCTGCAGGGCTTCGGTGCCTTTTGCGGAGCGCTCTTTGCAGTGAGTATTGCCGGGAGCTTTGCGGGAAATTCCCCTGTTCCCTTTTACCTGGCCATGGTGTTCGCTTTCCTGGGGGGAATGCTGTTTTCCCTGATTCATGCGCTTTTGTGCATCCGCTTCAAGGCCAATCAGGTGATCAGCGGCGTGGTGATCAATATTCTAGCCATGGCGCTTACCGAGTTCCTCACCAAGCAGATCAATGCCAGCATTTTCGGAGCGGCCTCCAACAAATTCGTGCTGGGAGTGTCCGCAAGGCTGACTGTGCCCGTGATTTCGAAAATCCCGCTGCTTGGAGCCGTCTTCACCAACCTGTACCCCTTTGAGCTGGTGATCGTGCTGATTGCCTTCCTTGCCTGGTTCGTGCTTTACAAGACAAGGTTCGGACTGCACCTTCGCGCCTGCGGCGACAATCCCCATGCGGTGGATGCGGCGGGCATCCGGGTGGGAAGGGTGAGACTGATTGCGGTTATGGCCTCCGGCGCTCTCTCCGGACTTGGCGGCATCTGCTTTGCCTACTCCATCTCGGCAAACTTTTCTTCCAATATTTATTCCGGATACGGGTATCTTGCCATTGCGGCCCTGATTTTCGGGAACTGGAAGATCATGCCAACTCTGGGTGCGTGCCTTCTGTTCGGATTCGCCAGGTCTGCGGGCTACGAGCTTGTAAAGGTTCTTGGAATGCCCAGCACCTATCAGGATCTGGTAATGCTTCTGCCCTATGTGCTCACGCTCCTTATGCTGATCTTTTTCAGCAAGAAGAATCATGCGCCAAGAGCGCTGGGAGAGATTTACGATAAGGGTGCCAGATAACTGTTTAATCATTATCGCCTGTGCAGCCGTCAGTGCCAAACGCCGGCTGCACAGGCGAAATTTTTGAAATACCTCTAAAGTCTTTCCTAAAATATCCGATATCTATTATAACAAAAAGCAGTTCATGGAAGGAGGAGAAGACATGCGTATAGAAGCTTATTCACAGGTGCAGCAGGTGTATTCGGCGAAGAAGACAAGTAAAGCCGAGGCGAAAAAGAATGTAAGCTTTTCAGATCATTTGCAGCTCTCCAGTATTGGTAAGGACATTCAGACCGCTAAGGCGGCGGTGGCATCAGCCAGCGATATCAGAGAAAGCGTGACGGCTCCTCTCAAGGCGCGTATTCAGTCGGGCAGCTATGAGGTGAGTGCGGACAGCTTCGCGGAGAAGCTGATGGGCAAATATGAGGAAATGAGGTAATCCCGTGGCAAGCTTAATGGAAAACCTGATAGAGGTTCTTGGAACAGAAAGCAGGGAATACGAAAGCCTGCTGGGATTATCCAGAAGGAAGACGCCGGAGATTGTGTCCGGCAATCTGGAGGAATTAGCCAAAATCACGGATGAAGAACAAATCGTTGTCGAAAGAATCAATCATCTTGACAAGAAGAGGGAAGAAGTTTTTGCGGATGTCGCCAACGTAATTAACAAGGATGTTAAGACACTGAAAATTGCGGACCTGGTTGCCATGCTGGCAAGCAGACCGGAAGAACAGCAGAAACTGGCTAAGGCGCACGACGAATTGAAAGCCGTTGTACAGAATGTGCGGGAAGTGAATGAACAGAACAGGACGCTTCTTGAGAATGCTCTGGAAATGGTGGAATTCGATATGAATATACTGCAGTCCCTTAAGGCGGCGCCGGAGACGGCGAACTACGACAAAGGAGCCCTGAGCACCGGAGCCCATATGGGGCTTGGCAAGAAAGGCTTTGATGCAAAGCAATAGGGGAGCTGCAGTGACTACTAAGATGATATGAGGTGAAAGACAATGGGTTTGATGGGAAGTCTATATGTGGGTGCATCCGGGCTGCAGACCAGCCAGAATGCGATGAATACCACGGCGCATAATGTTTCTAATATCGACACAATCGGGTATACGCGGCAGCAGGTGCAGCAGGGTACCCGTTTTTATAACACTATTTCTAAGAATAAGACTGCCATTTCCTGGCAGCAGATCGGTCTCGGTGTTAACTACACCAATGTAAAGCAGGTCAGAGACGTTTTCCTCGATAAAACTTACAGGCGTGAAGTGGGAAGAAGCTCATATTACGACACTTCCCTGGCTGCTATTGAGGAGGTGGAGGATCTCTTTCAGGAGCTTCAGGGAAAGACGTATTCCAAGACCCTTGAGAATCTGAGGGATTCCCTTGAGGAACTCACCAAGCATCCCTCCGATTCGGTAAGACAGGGTGTGCTTATACAGCGCTGCTATGAATTCGTGACCCGCAGTCAGGCTGTTTACACGGGACTCAGTGAATATCAGGATGATCTCAATTTTAAGATTGAGAAGCAGATCAAGACAATCAATGAGTATGGAAAGCAGATCCGTGACCTGAACGAGATGATTCAGAAGATCGAATCCGGCCAGGTGGAAAAGGCCAACGACTACCGCGACCAGAGAAATCTTCTTCTCGATGAGCTCTCCGCCATGGGTGATGTCCGCATTCTGGAGGACGGAGCGGGCAATATGATTGTCCAGTTTGAGGGATATGACTTTATCCGGGAGGACGGCATCAACAAGATCGAGCTGTATGAGGATCCCGTAACCGGTTTTTATACTCCGTACTGGAGCAATCTTGCAAAGAAAACCACCAATCCGGACGGTTCCGAGACTCTTGTCAGTATTCAGGGTGCGGAGGTGTTCAATCTGCAACAGGAAATTTCTGCCGAGGGCAATACGGATATCGGCTCCCTGAAGGCCATGCTTTTTGCGAGAGGCGACCACAGGGCCACCTACCGGGATCTGGGAGATGGAACCACACAGGGAAATGCGCATTACAACAACAATATTTCCCAGTCCATCGTTATGAATGTGCAGGCGCAGTTTGACAGGCTGGTAAATGCCATCGTGGTGGGAATCAACGGAGTGCTTAAGGATGCGGCTGATGCCGCAACGGCTCTTGATCCAAACAGCACCTATCTGAGGGATTCCAACGGAGATGCCTACCAGATCTTCAACAGTATAACCGGGGAGAAGGATGCACAGGGAAATCTGATCTATACCACTCAGAACCTGATCATTAACGGCGAGCTGAAGCAGGCCCCCTCGCTTCTCGGCTTTATCAGGCCGGACGGCAAGGAAGACCAGGCTACGGCTGACAGGCTGAGAGACCTTTTTAAAGAAGAAAAGTATGTGCTGAACCCCAATGTTCAGACTAAGAATAATTTTATAGATTTTTACAGCGGACTGATTGCACAGGTGACAAACACGGGCTACGTGCTTCACGGAATCAGTGCAAATCAGCGGATTACAGTGGACAATACAGCGGCGGCGAGAGAGCAGATTCTGGGCGTGTCCTCAGACGAGGAGCTCAGCAACATGATTATGTTCCAGAATGCTTACAATGCATCGAGCCGGTATATCAATGTGGTTGACGAGCTGCTTGAGCACGTCATCTCCACACTGGGACGTTAGTCAGGAAAGGAGCTAATCTATGCCCTCACAATTTTTTGGATTACATATAGCGGCTTCGGGCCTTCGGGCAGCAAACGCCGCACAGAATACCACGGCAAACAATATCGCAAACGCTCAGACAGTGGGCTACAGCAGGCAGGTAGTGACTCAGGAGGCGTACAATCCTCTGCGTACCTTTACCACCTATGGCTGTGCCGGTGCCGGTGTGGACACCATTGCAATTGAGCGCGTCAGGGATCATTTCTATGATGTGAAGTACTGGAATAATAATTCCAAATATGGCGAGTATGAAGCGAAGTCCTATTACTGCCAGACCATAGAGGATTATTTTGATGATGACAATGTCAGCGGTTTTGTCAGCATTTTCAACAAGATGAGCAACGCCCTGCAGACAGTGATTGATAATTCCAGCAGCGATGATTCCAAGAAGGCGTTTATCTCCTCAGCCAAGGCGCTGACCGACTATTTTAATAATATGTACGGAAATCTGCAGGAGCTTCAGAAGGATCTGAATCTTGAGATCAAGCAGTGCGTGGATGAGGTCAATTCTATCGCAGAAAAGATTGCGACACTGAATAAGCAGATCAATGTGATTGAGCTTTCCGGAACCAGGGCGAACGAGCTGAGGGATCAGCGGGAAAAGCTGGTGGATGAGCTCTCGGAGCTGGTGGATGTGGATATCACGGAATACGATATTACGGACAGCAAATATCCTGACGTGATCACGGGAGGAACACGCTATATCGTGCAGATTGCGGGGGGACAGCTCCTTGTGGACGGAAGCGATTTCAACACTCTTTCCTGTACGGCAAGGACACCGGAGGAGAGGCTGAACCAGACGGATATTGACGGACTCTTTAAGATCGCATGGTCAAACGGAAATGATTTCAGCCTGAACAACGGAGCCATGGAGGGAAGGCTGAAAGGTCTTGCGGAGCTGTGCTACGGCAATGATGGAGGGAGCTTTGCGGGATCCGTAAAGACAGGCGGTATCGGAGCCCTCACACCGGTTCTGGACGATCAGGGAAATCCTGTCATGAAGCCGGACGGCACCCCCAAGATGCAGATGGAGGTAAAGGTCGAGGTTACCTCTGACTTCCTCAAAAATATGATGGAATGCGCTCTGGCGGAACAGGGAGAGATCAATATAGGAAGCACGCTCTTCAAATATTCTTCCTGGACCTTTGATCCTGCCACCAATGAGTATACCTTTGTTCTTGATAATGAGATGAACACCAGGCTTCCCGATGCCGCAATGAGCGGTAAGGAGGTAAAGACGGATTATCCCATCAAGTATCAGGGAATTCCTTACTATATGAGACAGATGAACACCTGGCTGCGCGGCTTTATGGATAAGGCCAATGAGATCTTCTACAACGGATACGGGAATGCGGCAACAACGCCTGATCAGACCAGCAAGGAGCTTCTCTTCACTGGAAATATTCCCACAGGCGGACAGTACACCAAGGATGATCTGGACTCCACCAAGGGCAATGGTCTCTATGAGATCACGGCGGGCAATGTGGCTATCAATGATAAGCTGATTGCCGACGCAAGTCTTCTGGGAACAAGAGGCGATTCCTCGAATGGTGTGGAGGAGTGCGACAAGATCAAGGAGATGGTGGAGCTCATGACCAGCAAGGAGAAATTCAGCTTCCGCAACGGAAGTGCGGGACAGATGCTGGAGATGATTCTGTCTGACACCGGATTGAATGCCAGCAATGCAAACACCTTCCGGGATACCTTCAAGGGTCTTCAGACCTCCATTGACAATCAGCGTGCATCCATTTCCAGTGTGGATGAGGATGAGGAGGCCGTGAATCTGGTTAAATATCAGAATGCCTACACACTTTCCTCCAAAATGGTGCAGACATTGACGGAGATGTACGACAGACTGATTCTGCAGACCGGCGTATAAAGCGTGAAAGGAGAAATTTAATCTCATGAGAATGACAAATAAAATTATGCAGAATAATTCCCTGTATAATATTAATAATAATAAGGTTCTTCAGGATAAACTGAGTACCATGATGTCCACCCAGAAAAAAATCACCAGGCCTTCCGATGATCCCATCATCGCAATACGCGCCCTTCGCCTTCGCACCTCGGTTTCCGAGCTGACCCAGTACTATGGCAAGAACGTGCCGGATGCGGAGAGCTGGCTCGAGGTTACGGAGAAATCTCTGGGCACGGTGGTGGATGTGATTACGGATTTGGTTAAACAGGCCAACAAGGCGGCTAACAAGGAAAAAGGACCGGAGGATCTTGCGATTTTCATCCAGCAGATGAAGCAGCTTAAGGATGAGTATTATTCCACCGGAAATTCAGACTATGCGGGAAGGTATGTGTTCACCGGATACCGGACCAATACCACGCTTTCCTTTAAGGAGGGTGCGATTACACCGGCTACGGCGACCACGCCCGGGTATCCTCATTATACGATTACCGAGCAGCTGACCATGCAGGATTTTGACAGTATTAATTATACGGATGCGGGCAAGCTGGAGGGATTAAACAAGGACAGCTGGGGTGAACCGCAATATGGAAATCTCACGGAACAGGATATCAAGAACGGCGACATTCACCGGATCAGGCTTTCCTACAAGGATCTGAAGGCAACGGATGCGGCGGGAGCTGCGCTTGTTCCCCAGATTCAGTATAAAGATGCCAATGGAAATATGCAGCCCGTTACTCCCGCTGTTACCACGGCTCCCCAGGGTACTGATCCTTATGCATATATTCAGGCAAATCCCGGCGCTATGGTTTATGTTCCGGAGACAGGGGAAATTCTGATCGGGGATACTGTTTTTTCCGATATGCAGGCGAATCCGAATATCACTACCGAGACAGAGCTGCAGATTACTTACGAGAAGGACAGCTGGAAGAAGGGTGATCTTCGGCCGGAGCATTACTTTGCATGTACCGGAACCACTTTAAATAAAGACGGAAGCACCACGGAGGTCAAATACAATCAGGAATACCTGCAAGGAGAAGAAGAGACGCAGATTATCGAGTATGACGTGGGCTACAATCAGACAATCCGGGTGAACACCACCGCAAGGGAGGCCTTTACCCATGATCTGGGAAGAGATATTGACGACCTTGAGCAGGCACTGAAGTCCGTAACGGATTTGAATGCGACCGTGAAGGATCTGGAAACCGTATTGGCAAAATGCCAGAAGGAAGATCCTGCTAAAGCTGATATGGTTCAGAAGCAGCTGGATACGGCCAAGAAGGCGTATGATTACGCCAGAGAGAATATCCACAACATGTTTGAAGGCACCATAACGAGTATGCAGTCTTATCTGGATCAGGCGAACAAGGCCGTCACGGACAGCGGAACCAGAAGCAGCCGTCTCGCACTGATCGACAACCGTCTGATGGATCAGAAGGCTACCTTCGAATCCTTACAGTCTGAGAATGAGGATATCGATATTGCCGAGGTAATTGTGAAACTCACCAGTGCGGATCTGACGTACAATTCGGCTCTTATGGCCACCGGAAAGATCATGCAGACATCACTGATGAATTACATTTAGCGCACAGCTGCGCAGACAGGAGCAGGTATGAAGATAACGACAAAAGTATTTGGCGAGATCACCATTGAGGATGACAGAATCATTCATTTTCCGTCCGGGATCATCGGCTTTCCGGAACTGACAGATTTTGCCCTGATACATGACGAGGAAAAAGGAGCCGGTGCCATTCACTGGCTGCAGTCCATACAGGAGCCTGCCTTTGCCATGCCTGTGATGGATCCGCTGATCGTGTGTCCCGACTATAACCCGGAGGTGGATGACGAGCTCTTAAGGCCTATCGGCGAGCTTGTTCCCGATGAGATTCTTGTTATGGTCACGGTGACAATTCCCAGCGACCTTACCAGGATGACTGTAAATCTGCGGGGCCCTGTGATAATCAACGCATTGGAGAAAAAGGCTTGTCAGGTTATTGTGGAGGGTGACGCATATCCGGTGAAATATCCTATCTATGATATCCTTAATTCCAGAAAGAAAGCGGGTGAGTAGATGTTAGCTTTATCCAGAAAGAAAAATGAAGCCCTGATCATAAACAATAACATTGAGATAACCGTACTCGAAATCAAGGGAGAGCAGGTAAAGCTGGGCATCAGCGCACCCAAGGATGTGCCAATCTACCGCAAGGAGGTTTATGCGCAGATCCAGGAGGCGAATAAGGAGGCTGTAAATACGGACGGACTTGCGGCTCTGAAGGGATTACTGGGCGGAGAATAGAGAAATATAAAATTAATTGTTTACAATAAGTCCATGTCCTGCATGGGCTTATTGCTTTTGAGAGAGGGGATGTCAGCTGTTGGAGGAAGAGCTGAGAATGTTGGCTGATGTGACACTTAGAATATTCCCTGATATATTACAGAATCAGTTTGTCAGAAGCTGTGAAGACAAAGGCATATGGAACCATCAGTTAGTACACTTGATTCAGTTGGGATAATAATGTTGATAATACAGGGGAAAAGAAAGGGAAAAGGATATGCTGGGTGCAGTCTGCATTAGCGAGGAATATGGGCGAAAAGAACTGTCTTTTGAAGAAATCCTGTTAGATGAGACACAGATTCGGGGGGAAATATGGATATTAAAGGAAGCACTGTGTAAGGTGGGAGGGGTGAATTACAGACTTTGTGCCAAGCGAGGTTATGAGCTGCTTATTCGTATCGCACAGGAATATACAGTCCTGCGTCTTTCCGGAGATCAATGGAAAGAGGATAATATTACCAGAGAGCCGGAAAAAAGATCATGGATTCTTTGGAATTCAAAGATAGAAAATGAAGGGATCTGGAAGGAGGTACAAGCAGAAGATGAAATTAGGACAGACTGCTACCTGATCGGAAGATATAAGAAGGAGCTGCTTTCTCTGGGATACTTTGATGATGCTGTCTGCGGAATTGTTTCGGAGGGACAGGAAACGGCAATACGATGTTTGGAGCAGATGCTGGTGAGAGACGGGAATTTTTATGATATCTATGACTGTACTCAGCCAATCCTCATTTACAGAGGGGATGACACATGCCACAATGTATTAGACATGTTTGCGGAAAGCATAGGAAATGCATTGAAGGAACTGGGGCAGAGAGTGGAATATTTTGATATGTCAAAACAGCAGATCAGTGAACTGGCGGACTTCGTAAATCGGAGATTCAAGGCCGTGATCGGTATGCAGACATATATGTTTTCTGTAAAGTGGAAGGAAGGATGCGGAAAAGACGGATTTGTGCATGACTCTATAAACGCTCCGAAATATCATTTTGTATTTGACCATCCGATTCTGTTAAGAGATCATCTGACGCAGCTTCCACACCGGACTTGTATATTGGCACCAGATGGAAATTATGCACAGTTTGTTAAAAATAATTATGGGCATGAGGCAAGATTTTTGCCTCCGGCAGGAAATGAAGTATTCTGTGGGAGTGAAGCGAGAGATTACGAAGTTGTCTTTCTTGGCAGTTATGGAAAAGACCTGTTGGAAGAGTTAAGCGCCATAAGGAATCTTGACAGAAAAAGGTGTTATTTCATTAATCGGTATATTTTATTTATGAGAAAAGATCTGGCAAACACGCCCGAAAATGCTTTCCGGGAAACGATGGAATACTATGGAATACAATATACAAAACAAAAGTTTGTGGAAATGTTTCACAGGGAACGATGGGTAATTTACCATTTAGCCGATTATTACAGAAACAAGACGATTAAGATTTTGTTGAATGAGGGTATCTCGTTGCATGTATTTGGGGAAAGCTGGAAAGGATGTCCCGTATTGGACAATCAAAAACTGATCTGCCATCAGGCAGCAATAGGGAGAGATGCTTTGGAGGTATATGCGAGAGCAAAATTGTCATTGAATATTATGACATGGCATAAAGACGGATTTACGGAGCGGATTGCTAATGCGATGCTTCAGAAGTCGGTCGTGGTTACGGACAGAACTACATATTTGGAAAAGAATTTTGTGAATGGTGAAGAATTGCTGATGTTTGATCTTGAAAATTTGAAAAAATTGCCGGAACAGATGAAGGAGCTGCTTGCGGATGAGGCAAAGAGAGAGCAGATAGCGCAAAGAGGATATGAAAAAGCGCTGCGGTGGCACACCTGGCATCAGCGGGCAGAGATGATATTGGAATGGATTGAAAAAGATAAAGGGTGAAGGCGGAGGGCGTGATGGGAGAATGTCAAGAAAAATTATATACAAAATGCAGGATCTGTGGGGATGAGGCAGAGCACAAGATATATCGAGTGAGAGAAATGTTTTTTGGGACAGGTCAGGAATTCACATATTTTGAATGTGATAAATGCCAATGTCTGCAGATACTTGAAATACCGGAGAACCTGGGAGATTTTTATGGTGATGGGTATTATAGCTTTAATAGGCCGGAGATTAAGGAACCGATGACTTCTGATAGAATAAGGATAAGGGTTCTTGATGTGGGATGCGGGGCTGGAAGATGGCTGGCTGAAAGATATGAGGAAGGTTATGTAAATCTTTTGGGCTGCGATCCATTTATAGAGAACGATATTTCTTATGGTCCATATATCCATATTAAGAAGAAAACTATACATGAAATGGATGGAGTGTATGATCTGATAATGCTGCAGGATTCTTTTGAACACATGGGCGATCCTGTCGAGACGCTAATCAGCGTGGAAAGGTTATTGGAAAAGACAGGTGTATGCCTGATAAATACACCTGTTTTTCCAAATGCGGCTTACGATATTTTGGGAGTAAACTGGTATCAGTGGGATGCACCAAGACACTTGTTTCTCCACTCTGTAAACAGTATGAATTATCTTTGCCAAAAAGCAGGACTTCAGATACAGAAAATTATTTTTAACTCTGGGATCGGACAATTTACAGCCAGCTTTTTGTATCAGAAGGGAATACCCTACATAAAACAAAATGTTGATGTGATAAAAAGTAAATTTAGTCTGCAGGAACTAGAGAAATTTGAAGACTTAACTGCGGAGCTGGATCGAAAGGGATATGGGGATCATGCGGTATTTGTTATTGTTAAAGGTGGAGCGGGAGAGTTGTGATGAAAAAAGATCAAAATGTTTTGTACTGTAAATGCAGGATCTGTGGGGATGAGGCAGAGCACAAGATATATCGAGTGAGAGAAATGTTTTTTGGGACAGGTCAGGAATTCACATATTTTGAATGTGATAAATGCCAATGTCTGCAGATACTTGAAATACCGGAGAACCTGGGAGATTTTTACGGTAGAGACTATTACAGCTTTGAAAAGCCGCAGGTACAGGAGCCGGTTGCTTCAAAAAGGATAGAAAAGAGAATCCTGGATGTGGGATGTGGCGCAGGCAGCTGGCTGGTTGAAAAATATGCGGAAGGACATGTAAATCTGCTTGGGTGCGACCCTTTCATTGAAGATGATATTTCCTATGGATCTTGCATTCATATAAAGAAATGTACGATACATGAAATAAGGGGATGTTTTGATCTGATACGTTTGCATGACTCCTTTGAGCATATGAGTGATCCTTATGAGGTATTGCGGAGTATAGATAGATTACTGGATCCGCAGGGGACATGCCTGATTACCATGCCGGTTTTCCCGAATGCGGCATATGATGTTTTTGGAGTGTATTGGTATCAATGGGATGCACCCAGACATTTGTTTCTTCATTCAGTGAAAAGCATGGAATGTCTCTGTGCCCGGACCGGTATGAGGATAGAAAACGTTATTTTCAATTCGGGAGATAAGCAGTTTACTTCCAGTCTGCTATACCGGAAAGGAATACCGTATGTAAAACATGATGATATGCTGATCAGGAATGAATTCAGTATGCAGGAGCTTGTTGAGTTTAAGTCCCTGACGGAGGAACTCAACAAAAAAGGATATGGAGATCATGCTGTATTTGTCATTGCAAAAGACGGTGTTTGATATAATTTGTTCAGGCTTATCTCTAAATAATTCTCTATTTTATCCGATATAAACTAAAGAAGACATAGAGACTTTGAGTCTAAAAATTTCAAATATCACACGGAGGTGATCATAATGGCAATAGAACCATTAGGCAGCGCCATGACATTTCAGGCGCAGACAACACCGCAGGCTAAGCCTGTACAGAAACCAGCTGTAGAGAACACGGAAGTTGCTACATCAGAGCAGGCGGCTACATATGATGCGACAACTGCCAAGGTGGCAGGAGTGGAGAAGCAGGACGGCCAGAGCGGCCAGGACGGCGGATTTAATAATGGAGCCAAGGAACAGCAGGCAACTCACGAGCAAATCAGGAAAGCGGTCGAACAATTGAACAAGAACATGGTCAATTCAGAGGCAGTCTTCGGTATCCATGAGAAGACAAACAGGGTGACGATCAAGATTATTGATAAGGATACCAAGGAAGTCATCAAGGAAGTGCCTCCGGAGAAAACCCTGGATATGATTGCAAAGGTTTGGGAGCTTGCCGGTATTTTGATTGATGAGAGAAGATAGGAGGTAATTATAATATGCCATTACGTATGACGGGAATGATGTCCGGTCTCGATACGGAGAGTATTATACAGGAGTTGGTTGCTGCAAAGCGGACCAAGGTCGATAAACAGAAAAAGGCGCAGACCAGGCTGGACTGGAAACAGGAAGCGTGGAAGGAGCTGAACGATAAGCTGAAAAAGCTCCAGACGAAATACATCAATAATATGCGTTACAGGGATGCATACAGCAAGAAGGTTACCAAGGTTTCCAACAGCAGTGCCGTAAGTGTGATTACCGGTGCTGATGCGGTGAACGGCGTACAGTCACTGGAAATTGAAAAACTGGCCAAGACGGGTTATCTGACCGGCGCTGCCATTAAAGGAAAAGACGGAAAAGAACTGACGGCGTTATCCAAGCTCAGCGATATTGACGGTATGGGTCTTGCCGCAGGAGCTACAGGCACAATCAATATCAAGACAGGGAATAAGTCTGTTGACATCGAGATAACGGGTGATACCACGATCTCTGATGTGCTTACACAGATTAAAAGTGTTGGACTCAATGCAAGCTTTGACGCAAAGTGGCAGAGGTTCAATATCAGTTCTCCGGAATCCGGAAAGGATAATGATTTCAGCATAACGGCTTTGGATGGCAACGGTGCCAATGCGTTGAGCGCTCTTGGTATCCAGACAGATCTGACAAAGGATCCTGCTGCTTTGAACGAATATGAAGAATATGCCGGGTATTATGTGTCGGGTGACAGAGCGGCAACCCTGGCTAATATGCAGGGATTTATTAACGCGGATATTACTTCAAGAACTAACGCCTATCTGGATCAGTACAAGAGTCTTGTGGATGCCAGGAAGGCGGCGAATGATGCTATAGACGGTATCAAAGATAAGTATAAAGGAACAACGCTTGGATCGGCAGACAGCTATAAGACGGCTCTGGATGCTAAGAATGAAGAGATCAAAAAGCAGGAAGAGGATATTGCAAAGATTACGGATCCTGACGCAAAGAGGGCGGCAGAGGAAAAACTTGCGGATCTCAAGAAGGAAGCCAGCGAACTTGAAGAGAAGCATGCAGATGCCACCGATCTTGCGGCTCATGAAGAAAATGTTAAAAAGTATGACGATCAAATAGCGGATATTGAGACGTATATAAATGTCACAGATAACGGGGACGGAACTTACAGCGCTGCTGCAACCTCAAAGCTTCAGGGAGAGGTGGAGGACAGATATTACGCCAAGGCGGAATATGCGGCACAGGCAAAAGCGAATGGTTATGCGGATCTTAAGGGAAATGCCAGCAAGGTTGCCGGAGAGGATGCGGTTATCGTGCTGAACGGAGCCAAGTATGAGAACTCCAACAATACCTTTGAGATCAACGGTTTGACATTCACCGCTTTGAATGAGACTAAGGGAGAAACAATCACTGTAACCACGGAGCAGGATACTGATGGTATCTATGACATGGTGAAGGATTTCCTGAAAGCCTATAATGAGATCGTCAATGAGATGGATAAGCTGTATAATGCGGATTCCGCAAAGGGATATGAGCCGCTCACTGACGAGGAAAAGGAAGCCATGTCCGAGAAGGAAGTGGAGAAGTGGGAGGAAAAAATTAAGGATTCCATCCTGCGTCGGGATGATAATCTTTCTACAGTGAACTCCGCTCTTCAGATGATAATGTCAGCGGGTGTGGAAGTTAATGGAAAGAAGATGTATTTGTCAGATTTTGGTATTGACACTCTGGGTTATTTTAATGCTCCTGACAATGAGAAGCATGCTTATCATATTGACGGTGATCCGGATGACGACAGCACGGCTAACAAGGAAGATAAGCTCAAGGGCATGATTGCAAATGATCCTGATACGGTTATTTCGTTCTTCTCAGGATTGTCCAAAAACCTGTATGACAAGATGTTTGAAATGTCCAAATCCGTAGACGGATATCGTTCCTTTGGAAACTTCTATGATGACAAGAAGATGAAGTCGGATTATGACAGCTATAAGAGTAAGATTGCGGAATTGGAAGTTAAGTTGACAGAATACGAGAATAAGTGGTATGCTAAGTTCAGCAAAATGGAAACGGCGCTTGCCAAGATGCAGTCCAACGCAAGTGCGGTGACCAGTTTATTAGGAGGCTGATGATATGGCACTGCCAAATGCTTATGCACAATACAGTAATAATAAGGTAATGACTGCCTCGCCGGCAGAATTGACCCTCATGCTCTATGAAGGAGCGATTAAGTTCTGTAATATTGCAATCAATGCGGTAGAGCAGAAGGATGTACCCAAGGCACATACCAATATTATAAAGGTTGGTAATATCCTGCGTTATCTCAGAAACACTCTTGACATGAAGTATCCGGTGGCAAAGCATTTTGATCGAATGTATGAGTATCTTGACAGACGTCTGGTGCAGGCGAATGTGAAGAAGGATGTGGAGATCTTAAATGAGATCAATGAGCATCTGCATTCAATCAGAGATACCTGGAAGGAAGTTATGAGAATTAACCGGGAGAAGGGAAATCTGTGATGGAAAATTATCTGGAGATATTGACGGATAGTCTTAAGAAAAAGTCGAAAGTCCTGGATGAGATTATGCAATATAATAGTGATCAGGAAAATCTGCTGAGGCAAGAGAGTATTTCTCTTGAGGAGCTTGATGCAAACATGGAGTTGAAGGATGGATTGATTCAAAAGCTGGTACAGTTGGATGACGGCTTTGAAACCTTATATGAGAGGATTAAGGAGCAGCTTCTGACGCAGAAGGATCAATATAAAGCGCAGATTGGGCAGATGCAGGAGCTTATTTCCGGGATCACTGAGAAAAGTGTTTCCATACAGGCACAGGAGGCAAGAAATAAAGGAATGATTGAGAACTATTTTGCCAGGGAGAGGGGACAGCTCCGTCAGAGCAGGCAGGTTTCCAAGGCGGCTTATGGATATTACAAAAGTATGAGCAATGGCGTGTCGTCTCAATTATTGGATCAAAAGAAATAAAAAATTTAAAAAAGGGTATTAAGTATCGGGGCAAACGTCCGATATATAATACAAGTAAAGGAACAAATTGCTTTTGCAATGAGTTTCGAGCTTATAGCAGAGTGATGGCTCTTGGAAGGACGTACGGCTTGCAGGAACCATTGCTACAAAAAAATGAGCCGCAAGGAAGCGGCCTTAAATTCAAGGAGGAATAAAAAATGGTAGTACAGCACAATCTTACAGCAATGAACTCTAACAGAATGTTAGGACTGACAACCAAGACACAGGCTAAGTCAACAGAGAAGTTATCTTCCGGTTACAAAGTAAACCGTGCGGCAGATGATGCAGCAGGACTTGCAATTTCCGAGAAGATGAGACGTCAGATCAGAGGTCTTACTCAGGCTTCCCTGAACGCACAGGATGGTATTTCTGCAGTGCAGACAGCTGAAGGTGCTATCAACGAAGTTCATGATATGCTTCAGAGAATGAACGAGCTGGCAGTTAAGGCTGCAAACGGCACCAATCAGACAGAGGATCAGAGCTATATTAACGCTGAGGTTCAGAATCTTATTTCTGAGATTAATCGTGTGGCAACTTCCACAACTTTCAATGAGCAGTCCTTGTTGGATGGTTCGTTCACAGGTAAGAATCTGCAGGTTGGTTCTGAGAACAGCAGTACTAACATGATCACAGTTAATATCTCTGGTATTTCTGCATCTATTATTGGTGTTAGTGGTATAGGTACTGCAAGTCAGAGTGCCGCTACAGGTGCTATCAGCAGTATTAAGACAGCTTTGACAAGTGTTAACAAGATGCGTGCGGATCTTGGTGCTGTTCAGAACAGGTTAGAGCATACGATCAACAACCTGGACAATATTGTTGAGAACACAACGGCAGCAGAGAGCGCTATCCGTGATACGGATATGGCAACTGAGATGGTTAAGTACTCTAACAACCAGATTCTTGCTCAGGCAGGTCAGGCAATGTTGGCACAGTCTAACCAGGCTAATCAGGGTGTATTGTCCTTACTTCAGTAATGTTAAAGTAAAACTACCGATGGAAAAAGGGTTAACATCAGTTAACCCTTTTTCTTTATATGCAAATCCGCATATAAAAAATCTTCATGGAGGAAGTAAGATGAAATTTCCCACACTCTTGATATATTGTTGGAATGTGGCAGATACGGGATTCGTTGAAACATTGAAAAATATAGGGGTATCCTATATACTCTATAATAAGCCTATGAAGGATTATCATGCAGATGGGGAGTTTGCACAGGATATTATTAATTTGGCTGTACGAGAAAGAATAGATGCGGTTTTCAGTTATGACTTTTTTCCGCTCCTGTCAGTGTTGTGCCAAGTGAGAGGTATTCCGTATATAGCATGGATCTACGACTGTCCTGTCTATACCATGCGGTCCGAGACATTGAGGAATTCCTGTAATTATATATTTTGCTTTGACAGAGTATATACGGAGAGGCTCAGAGAGAGAGGAGCTCAGAATTGCATTCATTTTCCCCTGGCGGGTAGAGGATATCTGAGAGGTGATATTGAAAAAGAGCAGAAAACACGGCCTGACATAAAGGAAAAATATTCCTGTGAGATTTCGTTTTTGGGTAGTCTCTATAATGAACCCAAAAACAGATTAAAACATATGGAGCTTACACCGTATTCTACAGGATATGTGGAGGGAATTCTCAGAGCTCAGACAGCCATTTATGGACAAAATTTTATAAAGTCAGCTTTAAATGAAAGAGTGGCAGAAGAAATTGCAGAAAAGTGCAGATTATCTTTAGGGAAACTATATGATCAGGATAATTTGCAGATGGCAGCGGATGCCATCGGTTTACTGCTGACGAACAGAGAGCGAGAGGAAGTTTTACAACTTTTGAGTGATCTCTGTGCGGTAGAGGTCTACTCCGGTTCTGATATTCCGGAAGGATTTAACAGGAAGAACATTATATGGAAAGGATATGCGGATCACAAGGAAGAAATGCCATTTATATTTTATAATAGCCGCATCAATCTGAATGTGACTTCACGACTGATAGAATCTGGTATTCCCTTGCGGGTTTTCGATATTCTGAGCTGCGGTGGATTTTGCCTGACAAACTATCAGCCTGAGATAGCGGAATATTTTGCAGATGGCCAGGAGCTTGTTATGTATTCCGACATGGAAGATATGGTCAGAAAAGCAGATTATTATCTCCGTCATGAGGAGGAACGGGCCGCAATATGCCGAAACGGATGTGAAAAAATAAAGCGGGAGTTTGAACTGGAAGACAGGATCAGGCAGATATTTTCCATAGTTTTCTCAATATAGCAGTTTGATATGGTAAATAAAAGAGATTACAGCTGTGTCAGCATTTGCCGCACTTTTTCTTTCATGGAATAATTGTTCTTCGCTTTTTGATAGCCATTTTCCGCAATTTGTCTTCTTTCTTCATCATGGCGAAGATAAAAATCGATTTTTTCCAGAAGCTCCTCCTGACAGGTCCAGACTTCCAGATCCTTGCCGATTTCGAAGTATTCCGGAAGCTCACTTTGATAGTTTGTGAGCAGAAATCCTCCTGCGCCTAAAATATCCCAGATGCGCAGAGGCAGACCGGTTCGTATGGGCTTTGAGGTGAAATTCAGATTGATCTTTGAAAGATGGAAGATCTTCGGCATTTCAGACATGCTCTTTGCCAGTCCTCTATGATTGGCATGAGAGAGACTGCTCACATCGCTGCCGGTATATAGATCAAGTGGATACCGTTCAGATATGGCTTTAATAAGCCGCAGACGCTCCTGCTCTGTTACCTTGTTCCCAAGGAAGAGATGTGCCAGAGCCGCTCTGTCATTTCTGGCAGCCTTTTCAGGAAAATGGTAGAAAGGAACCTTGGATCGAAATTCTTCCACGATCTTATCTGTAAGGTGTTCCTCCAGAAAATTGTAGCCATATATTTTCAGCTGAGCTTCTATCAGTCCGTCCAGATAACCTTTCAAATAAGTATTATCTTCTTTCAGAAGGTTATAAGGACATTTTTCCGTATAAAGAGAGCCCACAAAAGAAACCTCTGCCGAGAACTGTTTTCTGTCCCTGGCAGAAATGGATGTAATCAGGGGATCCAGTCTGGAATAGTTAGCGCCCAGGGGAAGATAAAATATTCTGTCAGGGTTTTGGGCAGAAAATTCCTCATACAATGCATAATCAAATAGAAAGATGCGGTTGCACTGATTTTGAATGGAGTGGGAATACAGTTCCATAACCGGACAATCCACAATCCATGAAAAATAAGGGATGCGAAAAATATTGCAGACTTCGGATATAACTGGAAAGAAATTAATGGTAAAGACCAGATCAAAGGACGTTTGCTTTAATATCTCGCTGACCAGCTCTGCACACTCTGCATCTGAGACATTGTCTCGGGTCATCTGGTCGGTTATAGCGGATATATTATGGTGCAGCTGATTGAGAATATCTATTACATCTGGTTCGTATATGCTGTTGTAGCGATAAAATAATATCTTCATTGTCTTCACCTCTAAGAATATAATAACTGACCAGTGATATAAAGACAACACTAAATAGAAATAAATTTCAATACAAAAATATTGATAAATCATATAAATTCAGGAGGAGACTTATAGTGCATAGAATGTTAGTTGTATATAATGCGAAAGAGGAATATAAATATAGAAATATTCTTGAGATATTAGATAAAAGATTTGTTACTGCCAAAATACGTATAAGGGATGGAGGTTTCCCGAACGAGTATAACGAAATGTTTTCAAAAAGTAGTTCAGAGTATATATGCACATTGGACATGGCGGGGTTTCAACTAAATACGTTGCTTGATTATCCGGCATATGATGTGATGCCGGAAAAGCAGATGCATATCATCATTGACGAAGACATTATTCCATTATATGCGGAGGATGATTTTGGCCTGCACTTGTTTCTGTATGTGCCGGATGATGCGCAGAAGTGGAGGAGCAGATATCCTCATATCCCTAATATAGATTCCTACAAAAGGCTGGAGGCGGACGAGATAGGAGTGATATTGGACTCTGACTTTAATGCGGAAACTCTGCATAGGTTAATAGACAAATTTTTGAATGAGGTGGAGGTGTGAGACGGATCAGATAAAGACAGCCAATGTTAGATAACACCGGCTGTCTTTAATATAGATGATATTCTGTCTGGATAAGTAAAGTGGGTGGTGACCTTTTGATAACCGTTACGGACAATCTGTAAACGTTTATCTTCGTGCTTTAGATAATAGTCGGCTTTGGCTAAAGCGTCTTCAATGCTTTCATACATAATAACATCCTTGCCGTCTATAAAATACTCGGCAAGCTCTGGCTGGTAGTTGCTTAAAAGTGCGCCGCCGCAGCATAGAATGTCGAGCGCTCTCAAAGGAATTCCGGAGCGGATACTTTTCAGAGTCGGGCATAAATTGAGCCTGCTTAAACGAAAAATTTTGGGCATCTGAGTAAAGTAGGATACGATACCGCCGTAAGCTAAATGAGATAATACCTCAGGCTTTGTAGAGGAATAATAGCGGATATTGTGGGAACGTCCCAGCATGCTTAATAATACAAGACGTTCCGTGTGTGTGACAGATGTTGCGATATTATGGGATAAACCACGCTTTGTGAGGCCGGTCACAAAGTATTTTTGATCCTTCAGACATTGATTCATTCGGGCGATCAGATCCTCAGAGATCATTTCGTCAATGAAATTGTACCCAAATACATGAAGCTGGGAAGCGGCGACTGCGTCAATATATCCTCTGTCGTATTCACTCTGCGGAGCAAGGAGCTGTGGCAGAATTCCTTCATAAAAATTTCCCACAAAGGAGATATCAGTAGAATAGAGAGCAATGTCTTCTTCTGTGATAATAGTTTTGCCGATACGTTCAGGATTCACAGCCAGAGGCATGTGGAAGATGTTTTGTCCTCCAAGTGCCTTTACCCGCTCCACCTCATGCCGGTCAAACAGGAAGATATAGCTGGTGGGGAATTGATAATATTCAATATGGTCTGTGTTGATAGGGGAATCATATGTCCAGGCAATATATTTTATATTCCTTTGGCAACACAATTTAGCCACAATAGGAGAAAAATTAGTACTCATGACAAAGTCGAAGGCCGACCTGTCTAATTGCTCGTTAAACTTTTTTTCAAAAAATATATCATCATATAAGGTTATTTCATTTTGTTTGTATATAATGTTTCTACAGCTGTAGCCGTGCTTTTTAAGAAAATAAATTAAATCCTTTTGAATATAGGAACCAATATCGTATAGTAAAATATTCATAAATGTTAAATATCCTTTAAGTGAATTTTATTTTTTATTATAAAATTTTGGCCGACATCTGTCAATTTTTTTGATTGAATTATATAGCCTGTCTTATTATAATGAAAGAATAACTGGAGATTACAAATATGAAGATAGTTTTTGTGATTAATTCAAAAAAATATTTTTATCATAAAGATATGCTGCGTCAGTTTTTGATCAGCGCAGAGAAATATGGAACTTGTCAGATCTTTGACCTGTCAGTTGGCACGGCGCTCCATATGATCTACGATGAGATTGAACAGAGCGGCTGCGGTCTGCTGATCAGCCTGGACCTGGCCGGATTTGAGTTCAGAACGGAAACCAACACTCTTTCCTACAATAATCTGGGATGCCGCATGGCGCATGTCCTGTTCCGGGGTATGCACGAGTACAGGGAGGAATTGAGACAACAGATGAATTTTTCCATGTTTCTGTTTTCCATGAGGGAAGAGGATGTTGCCGTCATGAATGACAGATATCCCAATATTCCCAATGTGGAGAGGATAGAGAGAATGGAATATCGTCACCCGGCGGAAGAAGACATGGCAAAGAGCAGAAATATTATTAATAAATGGTTTGCCCACATCATGGATGAGATGGAGCTTGCCGTAAGTCCGGTGAGTTAAAGCTCCATTCCGGCTTCCTGAAAAAGTGTCGCTAACTGTTTTTTGTAGTTGAATTGTTCTCTGACCTTTTGATAACCATGTCGGGCAATTTCCATCCTCAGGTCAGGATGCTTTAAAAAGAAATCGGCCTTGGCGTAGGCATCTTCAATGCTTTCATACAGGATAACTTCCTTTTCGTTTTGGAAGTATTCTGCCAGCTCGATCTGAAAGTTGGATAGAAGGAACCCTCCGGAGCCCAAAATGTCCATGATACGCAGAGGAATTCCGGACTGATTTATCTTTAAGGTTATATTGAGGTTGATACTGCTGGCCTTAAAGATCCTGGGCATCTGATGCAGATAACCGCAGCTTCCCATAAACTGCACATTTTTGAGTACCTGGTTTTCTTCCCGGGAATAGAGCTTAACCTGGTGATGGGAGGAAAGCAGGCCAAGGAGCAGCAGGCGTTCCTTGCGGGTTATCTGTGCGGCACAGGCATAGGACAGAGCCTCTCTGGTTAGCTGAAAGGTGGTATCAGGCCGTAGAGAACGGTAATGGGCATTGATGCGGGAGATAAAATCTTCCGTAAATATCTGATCTAACAGATAACATCCATAGAGCTTTAGCTGTACGTCGCAGACGGAATCAAGATATCCCTTACAGTATTCATCCATGGCCGACATATATTCTCCAAGCGGCGACTGATACAGCTTACCGACAAAGGAGATCTCCGACCCGTAAAGGTCGGCTTCCGCCTTGGTGAGGGTTATCTGATCCAGCCTGTCAGTGTTGACTGCCAGGGGGAGATGAAATACATTTTGGAAGCCCTTGTCCTGATACCCCTTTACCTGTATTTTGTCAAAAAGAAAGACATAGTTGGTAGGTAATCCCAGTGTGGCTTCAATATCCTGCACATTCAGCGGGTTATCGTAGCTCCAGGACAGATATTTTATGTTATGCTCATAGCAGCATTGCGCCACCAGGGGAAAATAATTAACGCTGAAGACGGCATCATAGGCATCCTCTGCCAGAAATTTCGGAAAGCGGTGAGAGAAGAAAGGGTCTTCATTTTTGTTGCTAAAATGATAGGAAACGATACGGTATGTTATATTGCACTGGTCAAAGCAGGCGTTGATATCGGGCTGTGTATAGGCACCCCATTCGAAAATAAGTAATTTCATGATAAATGATCCTTTGTTTTTATAGTGATCTAATTATAGCATTTTTATTAAAAAATACAACATATTAAGCTGTTTTGGAGGTTGTCAGGTGGAAAAGATCAGCGTAATCATTCCTACTTATAACAGAAGCGGGAAATTAAGGGGATCGGTAGAAAGCGTTTTGAGGCAGACATATACGGATTTTGAACTTCTCATAGTGGATGACGGATCACAGGACGACACTCGGGAGGTGGTGAAGGCCATGGCCATAGAGGATGACCGGATCCGCTACATCAGGCAGGAAATAAATCAGGGAGCTTCCGCCGCACGCAACGAGGGAGTCAGGCAGGCGAAAAATCCTTTGATAGCGTTTCAGGACAGTGACGATATGTGGAGGAGAGACAAGCTGGAAAAGCAGATGACATATTGGGAAATGCATCCTGAATATGCCATGGTCTATTGTCCTATTTTGGTTCATGTAGATAAGGACTATAGGGTTCCGGATGTGGATTGGAGGGATCTGCATGGAAATCTTTTTAGAAGGCTTTTAATTCATAATACGATCGGTACCCCAACCATGCTTATAAGAAAGAAATGCTTTATGGAGACGGGAGGATTCGATGAAGATCTAAGAGCTCACGAGGATTGGGATTTTGCGCTTCGTTTTTCCCGGAAATATGAGATCGGATATGTGGATGAGGTATTGGTGGATTCCTACTATTCTCCTGGCGGGATCTCGTCGGGAGTAAGTGCCTTTTATGAGAGCATGTGCAGGATGATAGCCAGGTATAGGGAACCAATGCTTCAATACGGTGTGTTTGACACGGTGGTGGGGGATGTGTTTAGTAAGGCGGAGCAGAGAGGCATTCTGCAGGAAGTGAAAAGCATGTTGCTGTACTTTCTGCAGCAGGGGTAAAGGAGGGGGATGGATATATGGACGCAGGGCAGAAGTATGACGCATTGATTATGGTAACGCCAAAGGATTATCTTCGGCTAAAGAACAATTATCACAGGCTGGTTGAAAATCTTCCGGTAAGCAGGGTTTTGTTTGTGGGAAATACCGAGGTGGGAAGACTTGTAGAAAATTCAGGACTGGGAAGTAGGGCGGAATTTATAAGTGAAGACCGGATTCTTCCTTTTGAGGCAGTGCATGATGTGATGAAAGAGGTGCTGGACAGTATTTTAGAGGGTCAGGAGCTTCCAAGGGGAATCACCGGATGGTATTATCAGCAGTTTCTTAAGATGCAGTATACTTATCTGTGCGAAGATCCCTATTATATGATCTGGGATGGAGATACCATATCCTGCAGATCGTTTTCTATGTTCCATGAGGAAAGCGGCATACCCTACTTTGATCTGAAAAGGGAGTATCATCAGGAGTATTTCATAACGCTTGCAAAGCTGATTCCAGGACTGGAAAAGAGTATAGAGAAATCATTTGTTTCAGAACATATGTTGATGAGATGCGATATAATGAAACGTCTTATAGAGGAGATCGAGCATAACCAGGAGATTCCGGGTAAGAGCTTTTGGGAAAAAATCCTCCGTGTGATTGGTCCTGAACGGATTCAGAAGAGCAGTTTCAGTGAGTTTGAAACATATGGAACCTATGTATGTGCCAGATTTCCGGAGGCATACAGGATACGAAACTGGTATTCCTTTCGGCAGGGAGGAATGTTTTTCGATCCGGATACCATCACGGAACAGGACTATGAATGGCTGGGGCGTGATTTTTATGCTATCTCTTTTGAAAAAGGGCATTCTGTTAGAGAGGATCATAAAAATTTATTTGATAATCCTCAATTTCAGGAAAAGCTTTCTGCGAGAACAATGCTGGAGGTTGCACAGCAGGAGTTTACGGAAGGATATCTGGAGGTATGGGATGAGACTCATTGATAATCTCAGACCAGTGTTTTCCCAGATATTTTTTATAGACTTCCATAAATATATGGCGGTATCTGTTGTAATTGCTGAGATTTAAGACTTCACCGTCATCGTGCATACACCAGGGTTCTTTCTGCATTTGGACAGGAGCGGCGATTTTATACCCATGCTCCAGAAAATTAATGCATTGGAAAGCATCATAAAAATCCCAGTCTTTTAAGAGGCTGGTATTCCAGGGCAGATCGTGAGAGGTAGCCATAAATAGCCCGTCAACTTCGGCGACATAGTAAAAGGGGTCATGATATTTTTTTAGACATTCATTAATATTTGTGGCATATAGGTTTCCCAGCCGCTCACCCCACCACATGACTCCTCCGGAAGGTATGACTTCATAACCCACCACACCGATCAAGCCTATTTGGGGATCGGCGTGAAAGATGGTGAGCAGATCAGACAAAATATTTTTATTTAATATAAATACATCCTGATGCATATATATTTTGTATTTAGCATCAGAGGTTGTCATTGCTTCATTATAGCCCTCGGTCATGGAAGACGCATCATTGACAGTAAGCAGATCGACTTCGTATCCGTCAGGTATCTCCAGGTGGTCTATATAGTGAAGTGCTTCTCCCAAAAGCAGGTCGTTGTTTGTGCATATAATGAAGCAGAATTTATGATCATTCATGGCGGTAGTTTTCCTTATTGGTTATAGAGTGGGCAATTAGGTAAAGCAATTGGTGGATATCATGATCATTCCAGAGACCCGAATAAATTGCGATGATTTTCTCATAAAGAGAAGGGGTTGGAATGATCAGATCATTCTGCGTGATCAGGTGTACGGCGAATACGGAAAGCTCCTCTTGGCGCAGATATTGTATGGCATCATGCGCAGAAGAATCAGAGAGGCGGAACAGTAATCGGCGGAGGGCAAACAAAGAGAGCATATATTTCTCCATCAGAGAGGCCTCATCACGGCAGTTCCAAACAAAAAGCGTTTTTCCGCTTTTGCTTTCCAGTTCAATAATACGCAGGATAGTTGAGAGCCGTCTGGTTTTGCTGCAATATTGATAGGCAAGCTTGCCCTGTTCGGAATCCATGTACGGAATAAGTGAAAGGCATAACTCTGTATTTTGGCTGTACAAGGCATGGTTAAGAATATCAACCAGATGGCGTTCAGCGGCTTCGGCACTCTTCATTTGCTCGTCTATAATCTGAAATTGTTGTTCAAGATTGGCGTGAAGAGCTTCTACGGATTCAAAAGTCAAAGCATTCATTTAGAGTTCCTTGTCGTTCCTTTTGTTTTATTTTGAGTATATGTATATATTATATTATTTTTATTGATCATGCAATTAATTTTGTGTTAATATCATTATCAGTATATAATGCAGGAAAGGGTAGCATATGAAAATATTATTTTACCGGTATGGGAATATCTGTGAGTCTGATGTAGTGGAGGTGTTCCACAGATTTGGGATAGAAGTATATGAGGACACGCTGGAAATTGAGGAAAAGCATGCTTCACCTGAGAGAAAGGCAAGGCATCTTGCGGACTGCATTGTGGAATGCGGCAAGACGGGAAAAATTGACCTTTTATTCAGCATGAATTTTTTTCCATATGTTTCGGAGTTTTGCGAGAGACTCGGTATCCTATACGTGTGTTGGAGCGTTGACTGTCCGGTTTTGGAATTATTTTCCTCAACAATCCGGAATTCATGTAACCGTATTTTTCTGTTTGATCAGGTGCAGTATCAAAGAATATATCCCTTTCATCCGGAGGGGGTGTTTTATATGCCGCTGTGTACGAATATCTACCGTTGGGAAAAGGAGTTGTTATCTGTGACGGAGGAGGAGCAAAGAAAGTACGGCAGGGATATTTCTTTTGTAGGTTCCCTGTATCATGAGAAATCTCCTCTTACGATGTTGAATGGACAGACAGGTCTGCCGGAATATTTGCAAGGATATGTAAAAGGCCTTGCGGAAGCTCAGCTTTTGATCTATGGGAGCAATTTTCTTGAGGAGATGGTGACCCCGGAGTTGATTTCAGGTTTGAAACGAGCGTTTCCCGATTTTTATTATCTGAATGACAGTATGATTAATACAGATCCTTTTGTTGTGGCTAACTACTATCTGGGAATGCTGGTGTCAGAGATGGAGAGGGTAAGGGTCTTGAATGCGCTCGCTAGGTGGGAGAGCGTGACAGTCTATACCAGAAGTGATGTATCCTTTCTGAAGAATGTGGATTGCAGGGAGGGGATCACCACCCATGTTCAGATGCCTCGAATCTTCCGACTCAGCAAGATTAACCTTAATATTACCATGAAGGGGATCCAGAGTGGTCTGCCGCTGCGTATCTGGGATGTACTGGGATGCGGAGGCTTTTTGCTGACAAATTATCAGGCAGAGATTCCTTCCTACTTTGAAATAGGCAGGGATTTGGAATGCTATGAGAGCGTGGAGGATTGTGTTGCGAAAGCCCGCTATTATCTGCGGCATGAAGATATCCGGATGGAGATTGCACAGAATGGATATCAGAAGGTAAAGATGATGCATACGTATGAGCATAGGGTGGCATCCATTTTGAAAATGCTGTTTTCCGATTGGACAGAGGAATGAAGGATGAGAGAGGCTTTTACAGATGAAAGTACTATTCATAGAGTGGAACAGCTATTGTAACGAAGATATGAGATCGGCATTGATTGCGAAGGGATATTCTGTGAGAGCGATCCCTTTTCCTGACGGGGTCAGGACACGGGCAGACGATGCGGGGAGAATTTTGTGTAGGGAATTGGAAAAAGGGGAATATGATTTTGTTTTTTCCTTTAATTATTTTCCCACGATATCCGAAATATGTCAAAAGGCAGGAATAAAGTATCTGTCATGGGTATACGACAGCCCTCATATCCAGGTATATTCTTATACGGTATTGAACACCTGTAATTACATATTTTTATTTGATTATGGGGTGTACGAGGAGTTAAGACAGGCTGGAATCTCTACGGTTCATTATCTGCCTTTGGCGGTCAATGCAAAGAGGCTCGCAAGGAGGAATAACAGGAACAACCTTTTAGTGGATATTTCTTTTGTTGGATCGCTCTATACAGAGCAGAAACACCGCATTTATAATAAATTCGAAAACATAAGTCCATATGCCAAAGGATATCTTAATGCCATTGTGCAGGTACAAAAGGGCATTTACGGTCAAAATTTCCTGAAAGAGCTTATGCGGCCTGATATTTTAGAGGAACTTCAAAGAGTGTATCCCACGGATCCTAACGCTCTCACTGCCATGTCTCCTGAGGCGGTTTATGCGGACTATGTATTCAACCGACAGGTGACGGCCATGGAGAGATGGGAGATTCTTACGCTGTTGGGAAAAAAATACGGAGTTCAACTTTGCACGAGTGACGGATCAGTGAATATCCCGGGAGTACGGAATCAGGGTGCTGTGGACTATTACCGAGATATGCCGGATATTTTTGCGAATTCCAAAATAAATTTGAATATTACTTTGAGGAGTATCCGGACAGGTATTCCTCTTCGGGCATGGGATATCATGGGAAGCGGGGGCTTTCTTCTGACTAATTTTCAGCAGGAGTTTCTCAATTATTTTGAGCCGAATACAGACTTTGTCTATTATGATGACTATACAGATCTTGTAGCTAAAATAGATTATTATCTGACATATGAAAAGGAGCGGCGGGAGATTGCGGCTAACGGTTGTGAAAAGGTACGGAACGGGCACACATATGAGAAAAGAGTGGATGAGATGATACGGACCGTGCGGGGGTAGGGAGAAGACACATGAAAATAGTAATTGCGCAGAACGAAAAGGGGAAGGAAAAGCTTCTGGAGGAATTGAAGGAGAAGCTGCTAAGAAGCTGCCCGGCGGCTGTGGTGGAAATATTATGGGATGAAGGAAAAGGGGAGCCCCCCTACGAGGAAATCAGGAAGGCTGATCCGGAACTTTTCATCAATTTTGATCTGGCTGGCTTTGAACAGACTACGCTTACAGGCGGAGTCGTGTACAATCTGCTTAATGCCAAGCAGATACATATTTTGTTAAAGGATAATCTGGCAAATGAAAAATATCTGCAAAAGCAGCTCAGTATTTCTATGTTCTTTTATTGTGTGGGACATAGATATTTAGAGCATCTTTCCCGGTCATATCCTGATATTCCGTTTTTGAAGGAAATAGGAGAAGACGGAGGAGCCGATGCCATATGCCAAGCTGCTATGGAGGTTATGGAAATCTGCCATATCCGCACCTGAGGCGTGTTATTTATTCAGAACTTCTACGAGGTTTTTTGCAAAAACGCAGAGAACCTCGGTTTCTTCAAAATCCATTACAGATTCTCTGCATGCTTCGGGAGCGGGAACAGGTAGTATGCCGTCGGCCATGGCATCCAGAATATCAGCCAGCCTCCGGCTGTCTTTAAGTGGATATAGAAAACCGTTTATTCCGGGCTTTATGATCTCAATAATTCCATCGACAGGTGTCGATATAACCGGAATGCCGGAAGCCAGACTTTCTATTGCGGACAGAGGCAGACATTCGTAATCGGAGGCCATCACAAAGGCGGATATTCCACTAATGGTCTCCCAGGGATTATCTATCCAGCCCATAAAGTATACCTGCCTTTCAATATGCAGGAACCGGACAAGCTCCTGAAGAGTTCCCTCTTCTTCTCCCTCGCCGATCAATATTAATTTCCAGGTATCCTTTGCAAGACTGACCGCTTCTAGAATAATATCAACTCTTTTTTGAGCGGCAAGCCTTCCAACAAACAAGAGTGTTCTGTCTTTTGTGATCCATGCGGGCTGAATGGGACACTGGGTAAAGTTTACAGGATTTTTTACAATAAATACTTTGCAGTCTTTATTATGCGCTTTGATCATGTTGTATGTCTTCTGATTTAACGCAAAGATGGCATCGCTCAAAGCCAGATATTCCATCCCGCCGCATCCGGTAGAGGCATACACATCGATCGACTGGTGGGGCCAGGATATGATTTTGCACGTTCCTTTGTTCAGACGTTTTAATGATTCCTGTGCAACCAGTGTCATTAGCGGCCATGCTGTAGCCAGAATAATATCTGGTTTTCCCTGATGGGTCATAAACCCGGTATAATGCCCGATAAGCTGTTCTGATGAATATTCGCCCCCGTCATTGACTAGTGGATAAAATGCTAAGGATTCATGAACCCAATGGATGCCGGACCATACAAATTGTACGACTCGTACACAGGCACCTTGCTTTTGTAAATAGGGTGCGATTTTATTCACAACATTTTCCACACCGCCCTGTCCGCCGATGGGTAACAGTATATCTATGTGTATATTTGTTAACATTCCTTCATATCTGCTAGAAATTGATTTTTCCATAATATAATATTATAATTGAATGTAAAGAGCGGCGCAATGATTTTTGCGTTATCGGTATCACTTTTTTGGGAGAAATAGAAAATGTGGGATATTATTAGAGAACGGATTACGAATGGTGATATTGCAGGAGCAAGGCTTTTAATTGATCGGGAAAAGGACAGGCTGGAAGCGTATGACGATATTTTTGCATGCTTGGATGCGGGTGTCTGTGAGGCGGAGCAGGATCGTAAGGGAATGTTTGATGCTGTTGCAAAAGGCCTTCGCCATAATCCTCAAAATTACGAATTATACTATTTGCTGGGACGATTCTATTTTCATAGCCAGCCAGATCAGGCTTTTTTGTGTCTGCAGAATGCATTATATTATTGTCATTGTCCTGAGGATGCAGACATAATTCGAAGCGAGATGGAGAGCCTTGCACAATCGTATGATATTACAGTTAATGATGTGGCAATAATCATTCCTACTTATAATGCCGATTATCTTCTGCAAAAAAATATTGAGAGTATCCGTGACACGCTTCCCACTGACAGTTATAAGATTATTGTCGTGGATAATGCTTCGCAGGATGGAACTGTAGGGTGGCTTGCGGAGCAAGAAGATATCATGGTCGTATTAAACGAGGAAAACAGAGGATTTTCCTGTGCCTGCAATCAGGGCGCTGCCGCAACGGTAGGGACTCAGGCAGAGGAAAGTGATATTTTCCTGTTGAACAATGATACGCGGCTTTCGTTGAACTCTCTGTTTTGGCTGCGTATGGGGCTGTATGAGGATCAAAGCATCGGGGCAGTGGGCAGCTGCTCAAATTATGCGGGAAATGAACAGCAGATAGAGGTTACTTTCCCTCTTCCCGGGGAATATCTGGAGTATGGAGCAGAACGTAATGTGCCGCTTGTACGGTCCTGCGAGGAGAGAGTCCGCCTGTCCGGATTTGCCATGCTGGTGAAGCGGAGGGTCTGGAACGATGTAGGAGGAATGGATGAAGCGTTTACGCCCGGATATTTTGAGGACGATGATCTTTGTATGCGGATACAGCAACGTGGGTTCAGGTTATTATACTGTAAGAATAGCTTTATTTATCATGCAGGGAGTCAGAGCTTTTCCAGGGAGGAAAGCGTTAATGAACTGCTTCTTCAGCATCATGAAATGTTTATCAGAAAATATGCGTTCGATATTCTGGAACATGCCTCCCCGAACAGGATTCTGCCGCTGCAGATTCCTTATCCGGAAGATTATGAGTTTAACATCCTGCAGATAGAGTGTGGCCTTGGAGCTGATTTGAAATTGTTGCGTTCCATTTATCCGAATTCTCATGCCATTGGTATCGAGCAAAGACTGGCCTTGCGCAGGATTGCGGGTTGTACAGAGGCTGTTTTTGAGAGCGTAAGTCAGTTGAGAGAGGTCTTGGGAGGCCCTGTATTCGATGTGCTGGTAATCAGTCCTGAGGCAGCAGGACGATTGTCTGATAAGGATAAAGAGTTTCTTGCAAGGATGTGTAAAAGAGAGCATAAGATAATATCAGGGAGAAGCCCATATGAGGAAGTCCTATTTAGCGAGATCAAGCTGATCGTATGGGATCTGGACGATACCTTTTGGAAGGGAACTTTGAGTGAAGAAAATGTGACATTGATACAGAGCAATATTCAGTTGGTCAAGGCAGCCGCTGATCGTGGAATCATCAATTCGATTTCATCAAAAAATGACTTTGCCGAGGTTTCTGCTTTTTTAGAGCGATTTCAGATGCATTCTTATTTCGTGTTCAATGATATCAACTGGGCGGACAAGGGAGAACAGATCCGGCAGAAGCTTGCTGATATGGGTCTGAGAGCTGAAAATACACTTTTTATTGATGATAATCCCAGAAATCTGCAAGAGGTAAAGTTTATAAATCCGGGGATCATGGCATATCCGCCGGATATTATTCCTTATTTTATGGCATATCTGTCTGAACTCCCTGCCTCAGATAAAAAGCATGAGAGACTTAAGAGATATCGTTTGCTGGAGAAAAAGAAGTCCGTGCAGAGACAGTATGCCCGGAAAGAAGAATTTTTGTTTGACAGCCAAATTGTAGTGAGGATAGAATATGATTGTATGAAGGAGCTGGATCGGATTGCAGAGATGGTGCAGCGGACAAACCAACTCAATTTTACAAAGAAAAGAAGCGGCCGGGAAGAACTTCTGAGGACAATATCCAATGACTGGATAGATTGCGGATATATTAGAGTCAGAGATAAATTTGGGGATTATGGAATAGTAGGCTTTTATTCCTTTAACAGACAGGAACAGAGGCTGGAGCATTTCCTGTTTTCCTGCAGGATCATGGGTATGGATGTTGAGCAGTACATATATCACAGACTGGGTTCTCCTGCAATTGATATGATCGAACCCGTGGCGGGGGAGCTTGTGAAGGGAAGGAATGTTCCGTGGATTGCGGAGGAGAGTGGTGGGGGAATGCCGGAAGAAGCTTCCTTCGGGGATAATCGTATAAGGGTTCTGCTAAAGGGTCCCTGTGACATGAGCGTGATAGAGAGTTATCTGAGCGGAGGAAAGATCACCACGGAATTTAATTATATAAATCCGGAAGGATTTATAACTGCGGGACAGAACCACTCCATGCATATAAGGCAGAGTCTGGAGTGTATGGAAGGAGAGATCGAAGATATAGTGGCAGAGGTGCCGTTCGTGACACATGGGGATTTTGAGACCATGATATTTAAACGGGAGTACCATGTTATTTGTTATAGTCTTTTGACGGACTGCCATGCAGGGCTTTACCGAAATAAGAAGACAGGGCGTTATATCAGCTTTGGAAGCGTGAATTTTGACCTGACGGATGAAAGGAATATGCATGGCTATATTGATGGGAGCATCGTGGGGCATGGATTTACGTTTGACGAGAAGATTATAAGGGATTTTTCCGGAAGATGGGAGTTCGTTGGGACTACCTCCTGTGAGGATATTGTACGAAATTTGGAATATATATATGATCATTTGCCGGGCAGTCCGAAATTTGTGCTGCTTCTTGGGAGTGAGATCGAGTATGAGGGCGAAAATGAAGAATTTGCGGATCATGCGAAGCGTCACAGTCAGGTTAACAGAGCGGTGGAGGCGTTTGCGGAGGGAAGGGAACGCATTAAACTGATTAATGTTACGGATCATATCAGATCTCAGGAAGATTTTGTGGATTGTATCGACCACTATAGCAGACGGATATATTACGATCTTGCGACGGCAGTATGCTCATGCATTAATAAATATGCGGGTAGGGAGGAGAATTAATTGGAGAAACATCTTACAATCATGATGATCGTGTTTAATGAATTGAAGTGGGTGAAATTATCGGTTGAGAGTATTCGGGCAATGGGAGATGTCGATGACATCGACCTGATCATTGTTGACAATTGTTCCACGGACGGTTTGAGGGACTGGGCCGTGACGCAGACAGATTTCACCTATGTGTACATGGATGAGGGAATGGAGGCATATGGAAGGATCATAAACAGGGTAAGACAGGAGTTAAATATTTCTGGAGCGCTGCTGGTTATGGAGGGACACTATGCAATCGTTCCGGGAACGTTGTCGCACCTGATGGATGCCCTGTACAGGGAGAATGGAATCGGCGCAGTAGGTGTGGTGTCGAATGGGCTTTCAGGTAACCAGAAGCTCCCGAGTAGCTGCACCAGTTATGAAGCGGCAGTCAGATATGCTGGAAATTCGGAAAGAAGAAAGGAAAGAAGGGTAATAGGGTTGGCACCTGATGCTGTTTTGTTAAACACAGAGGTGCTGGATGCTCTGGGGAATTTTGACGAGAATATCTTTGGGTATATGCATTCCATGCGGGATCAGTGCCTGCGGATGATAGTGGGCGGGTACAAGATCATGCTTTGTGAAGATGCTGTTTTATGGGATCTGATGGATCAGGATATCTACTTGGACAATACGAATCAGTTTTGGCGGATTGATGAGGATAGGAAATACTTAGAATATAAGTGGGGAATGCACTATTTCCAATATCTATATAACGAAGATATGATATCCATGATTGAAGAGAGTGGGGACGACGAGTTTAATGTTCTGGAAGTTGGCTGTGATTGCGGAGCCACGCTGTTTGAGATAAAAAATCGGTATCCGAATGCAAATATATACGGGACTGATCTCAATCCTGGTGCTGTAAGAATCGCTTCTGTATTTGCAGAGACATGCATAAATAATATTGAGGAAAAAAATCTGCCATGGGACGAGCATTTTTTTGACATTATTATTTTTGGAGATGTTTTAGAGCATTTACGTGACCCAAAGGGTACTTTGGAATACTGTAAGAGATACTTAAGAGACGGGGGAAGAATTATTGCGAGTATTCCCAATGTGATGCATGTATCAGTTATGGAGCAATTACTAAAGGGATATTTTACCTATACAGAAGAAGGGTTATTAGATAAAACTCATATACATTTATTTACAGGGAAAGAAATCTTTAAGATGTTTCGCAGCTGTGGGTTCGAGATCGAGAGAATAGAAAGTATATTCATATCCGTTACGGAAGAGCAGAGTAAATTAATAGATCATTTGCTGACATTAGGCAGAGGTACAGAAAGATTTATGTACGAAACATTTCAATACCTGGTAAAGGCAAAGGCGGGGGCGGAAAATGTGTAAGGATATATATAGGGGGCGCAATGTCTCTGCAATTGCATTCATTGTCTGTACAAATGATAAAGATTGCATGGATGAATGTAAGTTTTATATAGAGCAGCTATATGTGCCGGAAGGGATGGAGGCATCAATTATCACATTGGATAGAGCTGAGAGTATGACTTCAGGTTATAATGAGGTCATGAAATTTTCCGATGCTCGATATAAGGTGTATCTTCATCAGGATGTATTTATCGTGAACAGGAACTTTATACATGATATCTTGCAATGTTTTGAAAATGATGAAGAAGTAGGTATGATTGGGGTGGCTGGGGCCAGGCATCTTCCCGGGAATGGTGATGCATGGAAAAGTTTGGATGTTGGCGGCTGTTATTCTGTAGGAACATTTTCAGAGGCTGGAAATATTGCTGTTAAGCCGGATATAAATAATCCTCCCGGAGACTATGAAGAGGTTGAATTTATCGACGGAATGCTGATGGCGACGGCATATGATTTGGAGTGGGATGAGCGTATTGAAGGATTTCATTTTTATGATGTGGCACAGTGTGTCAGATACAGAAACAACGGATTGAAAATAGCGGTGGCAAGACAGGAAGAAATCTGGGTATTTCATGATTTTGGCCCTCTAAATCTCGAGACTTATAATGTATATAGGAAAAGATTTTGTGAACTTTATACGGAATACAGATATGAAGAGGGGGAGGTGGCGGATACTGCCAAAATCTATCAGCTATGTAACAAGGTGGCTTCGGTGCTAAAATCTCTGTTTGATAGTAAGCATTATATAGAGGTTGAAGATATCTTAAGATCGGTGGACAATGCCATATATTTTAATCAGGAGCTTCTGACAATATATTTTCTGATGGAAATTCATAAACTGGAGAACATGTTGGAAACAGATTGGTTATTGGATATACCATGTAAAGACGATGACTTTAAAAGTAGAGAAAGACGATATTTTAAACTTAGGTGGCTCTTGATAAGGGCGGAATTTGGATATGAATCAGTTGAACATATTGTAGATATGATTGCGGGCGGAATATATTCCATATCTGCGGTAATAGTGACTGCTTTGCATAATATTCCTCAGGAAAGTATGTATATGCTGAATAATATAGGCAAGAGTCTGGAAAAAAGACAAGTGATTAATGCAGGTGAATGGGATAAATACTTTTCCATCATTACAAATTACGAGAAGAAAAATTTACCATCCGCCAAAGGGCTATGAATTGGTCTTTGGTGGGGCGGAAACCAAGAAGGAGGGATTTAATCCCTCCCTCGTCTCATTTTGTCACTTCTCTGGCAGCTTTATCAAGCTGTTCAAAACACGGAACCAAATCCC